>CAZHBR010000165.1:0-3798 GCA_964530755.1 uncultured Oscillospiraceae bacterium
TTACACATTCCGTGATTGCCGGCCCGGGAATACCATCTCTGTCACCGATGATGACCACCTTTTTATCTTTCAGAATTGCCATTTCTCCCCTCCTTTCCTAAGAATAATCTATATTTAATTTTGATGTTACAAGCAAAGATAGTCAACCCTTAAATTGGAACTGATTCTTTTAATACCCTGAATATTAAAGGGTAATCTGCAATTTGCAACAAATTGCAGCAGCGCTAATCCTTGATTTCGAAAATAGTCTGCCCCGAAATATCGGTGCTCAATGCCTCCAGTGCCCGCCTTATCAACTTCTTCCGGATCTCTTTCTCTTCCTTAGCAGATACGGTTGGTTTTCCTGTCGGATGAGGTATGGATATACCCGGCACGATCCTGTTAGCACCGACGGATTTTGAAATAGGAGTTACCGTGCAAATATGCACTGCAGGTATTCCTGCCGCATCTATCTGCTTTACCAGCGTTGCCCCGCAACGCGTATCAGTTCCTCACGTCGATGTCAGAATAACACCGTCAACTACTCCTTCCTCTTTCAGTTCCTTTGCAATAGCATCACCGAATATGGTGGCCTGGTCCACAGCCATTGCATTACCGACTGTCACATATACATTCCTGTAGAATTGACCTATTTCCCCATCCTTTTCCAATTCGGGCATTACATCCACCGGAAGAACCCGATTTCCGTCTTCATTGCCATATATAGGATCATACCCTCCATGTGCAACCTCTGCATTCGGTATGTTTTCGCCACCGTAATCATCAAGACTGTAGCGCTTGAATTTTGAACAAAAGCATGCTTCTAAGCGATCCGGATTGCCGCTTGGAACGATACCGCCGCTCGTCAAAACGGCAATCGTAGCCTTTTTTATATCTTTTATAGGGGGACTCGGGTCATATTTTACAAAGCTGGGCATTGGAAGCTCGGTTGAAAAAGGCCTTCCATAGTATTTGTCAAGCGCCATATTGACTGCACGCTTTGCCCCGGTCTCGCCGCGGAAAATTGTGCTTCTAATCCCCCGGACATAATAACCCTCTTCCTCGGGGCCCCCTATTTCTTCGCCTCTTGCAATTTTTTTAATGAAGTCACCCATCGCTTTAACAGCATCCTTCATGCCCCTTGCATTATTTGCAGTCGGAAAGATATAGGCATATTTTCTATACATATCTAAGCCGGGGTTCTCTTTATACATACCGGATACTGCTTTGATTTCAATATCTAAATTAGCTATCTTGCACACGGCTCCGCAAGCCAGACCATATCTTCCTGCCGCAAATGCGGGACCGGCAACCAATAGCTCCGCCTCTTTATCTTTTATTATTTTAGCAATCTCTTCACACGCTGAATCTATATTTTCGGCAAAATAGTTGTCGCCGCAAATAATTGTCGCAACAATTTCACCATCGTCACCCAGAACTTCACTTAACGCATTGCCCGGGCCTACGGCGCCTTCTTTCACCAGTATCGGAGTGTCAGCTTTTTCTTCTCCGCCTATTTGACCGTAGAATTGATTTATATAGTGAACGATCCGCATTACATAACCTCCTTTTCCTATTTAAGTGTACAACTTAACTTGTTCATTCCAAGATTATTAACTGAAGCCATTATGACCGAAAGGGAAGCGCTGATAGTTCCGTCCGGATTAATACAATCGAAGGTATTACCCGACAGGTGCCTGATCGCTTCAAGGTACCCTATTGTCTTATCCATTTTCGGCAATGTCACCATATGGTTACTGTTACCTACGCTTATTACTGCATTAGCTTCAGGTGTCGTATCGGTTATAGGTTCTGCTGTTCCATCCGGACCTGCATTTTCTTGCATCATCAACACGGTTTTTATCCCGTTCTTTTCGGCAATCCTGCAAAGCATCATCAAATCCGCTTCAGGATTACCGCCTCCTTCTTCGGCTATTATCAGGATATCGACTCCCAGTTGACGTGCAATATTTATGGACCCGGCCGCGCATCTTTCCTTATCAGAAAGACCGGGGCAGATCGGCGAGACAACAACTCCGGAAAAGTCCAGATCTATGCCATGCCTGGAATAAAGTTCCGCTATGACCGGGTTGTTTTGATGATCATATGTCGTATCTTTATCGCTAGCCGTTACGCAATTGCCGGATACCAAGGCACTGTCCATTATTTCATTTGGATGAATCAGCATTGGATGAAGTTTTTTGCAATCCATCGCATACAGATAATTATCATGAAGCAAGCCTTGTGCCATAACACAGTAAATAAAGCCGATTTTCGGCAAATCTTTTTCCACAGGTTTCAATTCATACTCTTCAACCTCACAAGGAGCGGCATTTTTAGCCGCTTTTGCTATATAAGTAGCAGCTTTCATACCGGCTATCCTAAGAAGTTCTTCGTGCTTAGTAGGCGCAACACCCTCCACAGGATCCGCAACTACTGCAATAATGTTCAATTTCGAATAGTAGCAGTATTCGGTACCGGCCCCGGACATATCGATGACGCCCTCTTGGAATGCCATTATTCTGCCCGCGGTGACGACTGCAAGGCCCCGCATAACCTTCGTAATCCCATCTCCATACCCTTCATACTTGCCGAAATATCCAGGAAATGTCCCCCCGTCTGCGGTGGTTTTTATCCTTGGCTCTAAAACGTCTTTGATGGGAACAATCCTTACCGATTCACCGGGTCTGGCCAAATCAACATCTATTTTCTCCAACAGAGGATCCTTTAGATAGTCTATCATCTCCTGTTTATTAACAAACAACACACCATCTTTTATAAACGTTTTTTCCCCGAACTGTACGTCTTTTATCTTAATTATTTCAAGTTTAAGGCACATATTTTCCATAAAACTACCCTCCCTGGTTTTAATGTCAATATATATTTATCTGCACCATGCTGCTTTTCCCTCCTTTACCCGCAGATAATCATGATCCATAAAATAAGTTGTCAAATGTTAGCTATAACCTTCTTTGTAAGGCCGAGAGTGGAAACGGTCCTTACGCCGATCTCTTTTAAATCTCTTCCCAATATTTTCGAGGTCAAAGTGATTATCGCATCGATGGTGGGAACCTTCACGCCGATGAGCTTGGCAAGCGATGACCAAAAGACCATAACATAACCTACATCTTCAGTAAAAAACCTGTGCTCAAGCTTATCCTGCGCCATGATGCCTTTGAATTGATTGCTCAACTTATAGCCTTCCCGATAATTCACCTTGTCCTGTTCCATGTAACCTTCGTAGTATGACATTTGAGGCTCGCTTGCTATATCAAGACCCAGAGCCTTTGCAATTGCCAATCTTTCCTCATCTACAGCCTGCATCAGATCTGCTACTCCGTTTGTAATGCCTTCAGCGTAAAATTGGAAGTCACCTTCAGTTCTTTCAATTAACGCCACGTTCAACAAAGTAACAACCGGATGAATGACCGGATTCCCGTCTATCAGCGCCGTCTCAAGAACATTTTTACCGATTTTAACTTTTTCTCCCCACAGCCTCTTTGGCACCTCAGCTAAAACCTCAGTCTTATCCGAAGGCAAAGCCGTAAGAATCAAGGTGTTTACGTAGTGAAAAATCGAAATAGAGCCGGGCTCATTTGTTCTTGTCGCATAGGGCAGCGTGTGGGTTTCCCCGACAATTATATCGGGATCAAGAAGATCTAAACCCAGATTCTTTTTGAATTCCAAAGCTCCCCCGCCAGACCCGGGACAGATTATAAAGTGTTGCCCTTTTTTTAAATATGGGCGGCAAATCTCCGCCATGGGCTTCGTTCCATAAGCCGGGGTAACGACGAAAACTATATCCGACAAAAGCACATC
>CAZHBR010000166.1:0-2151 GCA_964530755.1 uncultured Oscillospiraceae bacterium
GATGTCTTGCTGATTTGGCCCGTACATCTTAGCCAACTGCCACAGCGTATCACCTTTTTTCACTGTTATTTCCTTATAAGCTTCCTCTGTAAGCCCTAAGACACCGTTACTGTCAAAATTTTGCGCCGCAATAAATACGATGGCCGCAATTAAAATAGCTATAAAAACAGTAAAACGTAATCGGGAAATAATGCGATAACGCCTTTTCAATCGATTCGCCCCCTTTTATGAACGCACGTTCTTTTTATACATAATAAACGAATATACGTTCTTTGTCAAGGGTGTATTTATTTTGTTAACCTTTTATATATTGAGTCGGTGTATTCTGTGAGATGCTGTCGGTTAAAGAAGCAGAATATAAAAGCTAAGACGGCACCGATACCGAGCATGATCATGCCGAAATAGCTTCCTTTGTGAAGCATGCTTCCCATCATCACCGTTATCATTAAAGCCGGTGTTCTCCCGGTCATTGAAAGGATCAGGAAGATTTTAAATCTGAACTCGGACACACCTGCAGCGTAGACTATTAAATCCTTAGGTATTCCCGGTATTATGAATAGTATAAGAATGATCGCGAACGCCTTTTTACTGTTGAGTTGATTTATAAATTTTGTAATGCGCTCCTTTCCGAATATGATATGCATTGCGTCTTTGCCAAGAAAGCGCGCCAGATAAAAGGATAGTATCGTACCGATACCGATTCCGATTATTGCAAACAGATATCCGAGCCAAAACCCATAGGCATAGCCCCCTGCAAATTGTACAACCTGGCCAGGTATTATGGATACAAGGACCTGTATAATCTGAAGACCTACATATACGAGAATGCCTACACCTTCGTATCGGGCAAGGAAATCGTTTGTGCTTTCCATTGTGCGAAATTGCTCGATCAGTTCAGGGTAGTTGAAATATATATGCAGGGGCACTCCTATAATGAGGGCCAGCATAATAATTAATTTCAGAAGGGATAATATTTTTTTCATAGAAGATTTTTATGACGCAAAGCCTGAAGGGCTTTTATCACGCCGAAACGTGAGTGATCATAAGTAAGACCTCCCTGGAAGTACACTATATAAGGCGGACGTATTGGGGCATCAGCCGATAGTTCTATGGAAGAGCCCTGTATAAATGCACCTGCGGCCATTATAACGGGATCCTCGTAGCCCGGCATATCCCACGGTATCGGTGTTACGTGGGAATCAATTGGCGCAGCTTCTTGAATTCCTTCACAAAAGGCTATGACGGCCTCCGGAGAGCCCAGCTTTACACATTGAATAATGTCGCTTCTTTCATCTTCCGGTAGCGGGCAGACATCCATTGAAAGGTCCGAAAAAACCCTGGCGCACAGTATTGCACCTTTTACCGCTCCGTTGACTGTTTGCGGTGCCATAAATAATCCTTGCAGCATGGTTCTGCTTTGGTCGAACATCAAGCCGCACTCCCCTCCTATGCCGGGGGATGTCATGCGATAGGATATACTTTCGATCAAGTCTTTGCGGCCCACTATATATCCTCCAGTCAAAGCGAGTCCGCCGCCCGGGTTTTTTATCAGGGAACCGGCTGCTACATCAACCCCTACCTCCGTAGGTTCTTTCGTCTCAAGAAATTCTCCGTAGCAGTTATCCATCATAAGTATGATGTTTTCATCAATTGATTTTACAAAGCTCGTCCACCGTTTTATTTCTTTGATCGTTATGGCCTTTCTCCAACTGTATCCTGTCGCTCTTTGTGCGCATATCATGCGCGTCTTTGGCGATATGGCCTTCTTTAAGCTTTCCAAATTGATAGAGCCGTCCTCTTTCAATTCGACCTGTTTATATGTGATCCCGAACTCTCTCAAAGATCCCATGCCCTTCCCTCTTATCCCTATTACCTCTTCCAATGTATCATAAGGCTTCCCGGTACAATATATCATCTCATCTCCCGGTTTTAATATTCCTGCTAAAGTGAGAGTCAGCGCGTGGGTTCCGTTTACTATTGTCGGTCTTACCAAAGCTCCATCCGTTCCAAAAATCATCGCATAAACCTTTTCTATAGCTTCCCTGCCCGGATCGTTGTATCCATAGCCGGTATTCCAGCCGAAATGTACATCCGTAATGCGGCACTTTTGAAATGCGTTCAGAACCTTGTATTGGTTATAGGTCATTATGC
>CAZHBR010000166.1:2161-3792 GCA_964530755.1 uncultured Oscillospiraceae bacterium
CTTATTTCAACAACAAAAAACTACTTAACCAATAAATATCGTAAAGACGGCTTTCGGATTTTTCAACAATGCCCAGCACATCTGCCCTGATGTTCAGGGATTCGGTCAAAAGTTTATAGGTGTGATTTTCCATGGTGTTCTCCCTTTTTATTCTTTGATTTAGTCTTCTATCGATCCCGCATTTTGGGCCCTTTCTCTATGCGATCCTTTTCCCATTCCATGTTCTTTACAAGGTCGCGCTTTGTATTGAGCCCGTGGGCGGCATAAAGCTGGGTTGTGGTCACATTATCATGATCCATTAACGCCTGCACATCATATATG
This sequence comes from uncultured Oscillospiraceae bacterium, assembly GCA_964530755.1. Lineage (GTDB taxonomy): Bacteria > Bacillota > Clostridia > Peptostreptococcales > Anaerovoracaceae > CAYRNC01. The sequence goes on from CAZHBR010000166.1 coordinate 2,483, forward strand.
GAATTTCCCCGCCCTATCAGCGATGTTGCTGCTGTCGCCCTTAACTTATGGGGGCTGTAACCTGCATTCCTTGAGGATGACATGCCTATAGAAGTATATTTTTTTACAAGCTCCCTGATCTGTCTTTCCGTTATTCTCCTTTTTTGCAAGGAAAGAAACAGGGCGTCCCGGTGCTCATCGTTTATGCTTTCATTATCCGGGCGTTCCAGTTTTATGTAATTTGATAGAGTCGATATAACGGATTGATTTAAGGGCATTATAGATTCCTTGCCCCTTTTCCTATATATTATAAATTCTTCTCTGCTGAAATTAAACGAGGAAATGTTTAATTGATGTAGTTCCGAAATCCTAAGTCCGTATGTAAGAAAAAGGATCAAAATAGCTTTATCCCTGTGTTTTGTTTTTTCCCAGAATTCTCTTTCTTTTTTTGTAAGAGAGGACCCTGTTGTGACAGCATCAAGCATTATCATAACCTCATGATCTTGTAAAGCTTTTATTTCCTTTTCACCAGGCTTGGGAACGCGGATAGGATCGAAACCGTCGGTAATATTTTTGTTCAACAGCTCATCGCGATAAAAATGTTTAAACATTACAGATAAGGATGATTTTTTTCTAGCCAAAGAGCGGTTGTTGTTTTCATATATTATTGTAATCTCCTCGGTATTGACTTTGTATCGCCTGCAGTAATCTAAAAAAAAATTAACGTCCCGCGCTTTAATTTGATTGAATTCTTTCAGGCTAATCGTTGATGTGCTTTCTGCTTTTGTTAGATCGCTTTCGTTAATTAAGTAATCGCAGAAGAATTTAATATCCCTAAGGTATGCCAGCCTTGTCATCGGAAGTACATTGTTTTTCAAATAAACAAAAAGGCTTTTCATGAAAGGCGGAAGTTGCTCCTCTATCAATAGGCATGCTTCATAAATATCATTTTCTTTGATTATGATATTGTCCGGCTTGCCGCTTTTATTGCGGATTTTTTGCGGTTTTATAATTTTTTTCATATGATCTCCTCTCGGAGGTTTTCCTCGACAAATTTTATCATCGCTTCAATTGTAGCATATTTATGCTGAAACTCCGAAATATTAAACCAGCAAACACCTTCAATTCTGTGAAACCACGTAAGCTGTCGTTTGGCATAACGCCTGGTGTTGCGCTTTATCAGACGTACAGCTTCTTTCAGGCTGTATTCGCCTTCTAAATATCCTATGCTCTCTTTATAGCCTATACCTTGCATGGATTGATGTTTCAGGCTAAGGCCTGTTTCAAGCAAATTCCTTACTTCATCTATAAGGCCCGCCCTCATAAACAAG
>CAZHBR010000167.1:0-1688 GCA_964530755.1 uncultured Oscillospiraceae bacterium
TAGCGATAGTAATGGCAGGTATCATATTGAACCCTGCTTTTCCCGTTTTTGGCGTCAATGATCAAAAATTATCCATCATTGGAAAGAGCGCAGTCCTGATCGATGCATCAAACGGAAGAGTGCTTTATGAGGATAACTGCCACGCTCAGCATTATCCTGCAAGCACTACAAAAATCATTACAGCCATACTGGCTTTGGAAAACCTAAAGCTGGACGATCCTGTGGAAATCGACGGGGAAACCCCGTTTACGGAGGGCAGCCGAATCTATCTGCTTGAGGGTGAGCAGGTCAATGTAAAAGATGTTCTTTACGGATTGATGCTTGAATCTGCAAACGATGCAGCCGTTGCTCTGGCAAAAAAAATGAAAGGAAGCGTAGAGGAATTCGCCCAATTTATGAATGAGAAGGCGGTTTCATACGGGGCAAAAAATACGAATTTTGTCAATCCTAACGGTTTACATGAGGATGATCATGTCACTACGGCATATGATTTGGCCATGATTGCCAGATATGCGATGAAAAATTCCACGTTTCGAGAATATGTATCCACATATCGCTATGTGATGGAGGCCACCAATCTTCAGGAAACGCGCTACATGTACAATACTAATCGCATGCTTTATGATTCTGTTCACAAGGTAGAGATAAACGGTGTGCGCCGACCCTGTAAGTACGAGGGTATCACGGGAGTAAAGACCGGCTATACAGGTAAAGCAGGAGGTTGCCTTGTAGCATCGGCTAAAAGAGGCGACACGGAGCTGATTGCGGTGACAATGGCATCTACGGATATGGGAAGATTCGCAGATTGTATCACATTATTAGACTATGGGTTTGAAAATTACAAAACTGTCGGTGCCCTTTCTGCAGGTGATGATTTAGGCAGCATCCCGGTCAAAAGAGGCTCTGTCAGAAAAGTGACGGTTGCCGCAGGAGAGGATGCCTATGCGACCTTGCCGCTGTCGGCCTCCGCCGGTTTGATACGAAAAGAAGTGGATTTATATGATAACGTAAAGGCTCCTATAAGCAAGGGGGAAAAGACAGGCGTTGTAAAATTGTATTTGGGCGATGAGCTGATCGGAGAGTACGATGCCATAGCCATAGAGGATGTCGGCAAAGGCGGCGTGCTGTCTTTAGTAGGCATTGAGGACCGTACCGCAAGGATTATAAAAATCACATCTGTTTCTGCATTATCCTTATTGCTTGTCTTTCTTATGCTGTATGTTCTGATTAAAAGAAGGCAGGTGAAAAAGCGCAGAATATTGCGAATGAAACGAAAAGAGGAGTTTTTCAAAATGCAGGAAAGAGACAGATTGATATGGGAAGAAGTATACAGGAAAACCCGCCGACTTTAACGCGCTTTGTCTAAAATCATTTCTGCCACCTTATATATATCTCCGGCACCCATCGTTATGATCAGGTCGCCGGATTGTGCATTATTCGCCACGAAATTTGCAATTTCGTCGAAGTTCGAAATATAGTAGACCTCGCATGCCGGATCTGCTCTTTTCATCTCCGCGGCTAATTCCTTTGAGCTGATTTTATAGATGTTCTTTTCTCTGGCAGCGTAGATGTCTGTCAGAATTATTTTATCTGCAGACTTAAATGCCTCTGCAAATTCATCAAACAGGGCCAGGGTTCTCGTATAAGTATGGGGTTGAAACAAGCACCACAAATTATTATGCGGAACA
>CAZHBR010000167.1:1698-3697 GCA_964530755.1 uncultured Oscillospiraceae bacterium
TTTCAGTGGGGTGGTGTGCGTAATCATCGACGATGCGAATGTCGTTTTCAGTAACCCCTATCACATCGAATCGCCTCTGTGTACCGTTGAAGGTTTCCAGGGTTGAAACGACGGATTTTACATCTATTCCAAGATCAAGACAGCAGGCGGTGGCGGCTAGCGCGTTGATAATATTGTGCTCGCCCGGTACTGAAAGCTGGAGATGCGCAATAAAATTTCCATTTCCGAAAAGATCGAAGGAAGGCATGCCGTAAGCATTAAAGTTAATATTTTCGGCATAGAAATCGCTTTGGTCGTTGAATCCGAAGGTAATTATTTTGCACTTAAGATCGTGAAGTATCGCTTTGACAAACGGATTGGCATCGAAAGCTACTATGGTTCCATCTTCTGGGACTAATTTGGCAAATTGCTCAAAGGATCTGACGATGTGTTCTATATCCTTGAAATAGTCTAAATGGTCGGAATCTATGTTCATTATGATTTCGTGCCTTGGACAAAGGGACAGGAAGTTATCCATGTATTCACAGGCTTCTGTTACAAAATACTGCCCGTTGCCGACCTTAACGTTTCCGTTGATCTCCATGAGTTTGCCTCCTACTAGTATAGTAGGAGAAAGACCGCTGTTTTCTAGGATAAGGGAAACCATGGATGTAGTGGTGGTTTTGCCGTGGGTTCCCGATATGGCGATGCTGTGCCTAAAATTTTTCATCATTGCGCCGAGGACCTCGGCCCTGGTGGCTAAGGGTATTCCAAGATTTTCAGCAGCAATGATTTCCGGATTATCTAAGGAAATAGCCGCAGAATAGACGACCAGATCCGCCCCCGTTACGTTATCCTCACAGTGACCGGTGAAGATCATTGCGCCCTTTCCTTTCAACCTGGCTATATTCTCGTTATCTTTTATATCTGAGCCGGAAACCCAGTGGCCCCAGGCAAGAAGTATTTCAGCTATGGCCGAAAGCCCGATACCTCCGATGCCGATGCAGTGGACATGTCTATAATCAGAAAGGGTGAGCATTTAAACCTCCGAATTTGAATTTGTTATGTGTACATGATGATTATAGCATAATGGCGCAGAAATAATACAGACAAAGTAAAGCAAATTGACAATAGTTGAAACGGCGAATATGATTGGGCATATATCCATACTATATTCAAATGTATGCTTGGAGGTGACTATGAAACGTACGGAGCGGGTTGCTGCAATTGTAAGAATGCTGTCTCAGAACCCAAACAGGAACTTTTCACTAAACCATTTTTGTCAGATGTTCGGTGCGGCCAAGTCTACGATAAGCGAAGATGTTTCGGCTGCAAAGCGCCTTTTGGAAACTACAGGGCTTGGAAGAATTGAGACTGCGGTAGGGGCAAAGGGCGGGGTGCGGTTGCTTGCTGCGGTATCTGAAAAGGAAAAAGAGGTTTTGTGCAATATCCTATGTGAAAAACTGTCTGACGGCAGCCGGATTCTCGGTGGCGGATTTTTGTATACTTCGGATTTGATGTTTGATCCGGAAATTGTGCGGCGCGCCGCCGAGCTGTTTGCGCAGAAATTCTCAGACAGGGATGCAAATTATGTCGTCACCATCGAAACAAAGGGTATTCCGGTAGCTTTTATGACAGCTTATATGCTCGATTTGCCTTTGGTAGTTGTAAGAAGGGAAAGCAGAGTATCGGAAGGTTCTACCGTAAGCATAAATTATTTTTCCGGTTCCTCGGACAGAATTCAAAAAATGTCTTTATCAAAGCGTGCCGTAGAATCGGGGAAAAGGGCCATTATTATCGATGATTTCATGAGGGCCGGCGGAAGCATCAGGGGGATTATAGATATTCTTGATGAGTTCGGTGTAAAAAATGTGGGAGCCGGTGTTGTCATTGCCTCCTTGGAGCCGGAAAAGAAAAAAATCCAGGAATACTATCCTCTTATGTATCTGGGAAAAGTGGATGAAACGAACAGGAAAATCGAAATATTCAGAAATGAGAAATAAGTTCTCATATTACCCTT
>CAZHBR010000168.1:0-3694 GCA_964530755.1 uncultured Oscillospiraceae bacterium
CAACGCAGAAACAAAAACAAAAACATAATTTTCATGATCATGGACAAAATACAGCTTCTCATCTGTCTTCAATGCCGGACCAAATTTCTTTTGATAAGGCAGCCGATACTTTCCAACTCATCAGCGACAGCACACGGCTTAAAATCGTATGGCTTCTTTTACGCAGCGAGGAATGCGTAACAAATATTGCCATTGCTATCGATATGAGCGCACCTGCCGTATCGCACCATCTCCGCGTTCTGAAACAATCCGGATTAATAAAAAGCAGAAGGATTGGAAAAGAGGCGCATTATTCTATTGCGGATAATCCAAAAGCGCATTTCATTCTCAAAGCGATAAACGAAATATTTGAAATAGAATAGAGCATACTATCCTATTGACAAAAAAGTTGATCATGATAAAATGAGTATCATAATTAAACAATTGCTTAATTATAAAATGGAACACAACTATGAAAAAAAATGTAGAAACAATAAAAATATTACTCGCCTTATGCTGCTACATCGTCAACTGGGTATTTTATTTGCCGGGCCCTTATAAAGTCGCCACATACCTTTCAGGCTTTCTTCTTGTAGGAGGCCCTGTGCTCGTCAGGGCTGTAAAGAACATCGCGCAAGGCCGCGTGTTCGATGAAAACTTCCTTATGACTATCGCCTCTCTTGGCGCTTTTGCCTTAGGGGAATACCCGGAGGGACTGGCCATTATGACCTTCTACCAGACAGGGGAACTGTTTCAGTTCTCGGGTGTCGAAAAATCAAAAAAATCCATAGAAGAGTTAATGACCCTGAAAGCTGAATATGCAAATCTTATACAAAACGGCGATGTAATTGAAGTCGACCCGGCCTCTTTGAAACCCGGGGACATGATTCTGATCAAAGCAGGTGAAAGAATTCCTGTCGACGGCACCATAACAGAAGGGACTTCCTCTTTAGATATTTCCTCCCTTACGGGGGAATCTGTTCCAAAGGATATTTTTCCCGGGGATAAAGTTCAAAGCGGCTGCATAAATATCAGCGGGACCTTGCATGTGCGCACGGACAAAATATATGCTGAATCCACCGTTTCGAAAATTTTAAATCTAGTGGAAAATGCAGACAGTAAAAAAACTAAAGGCGAAAGATTTATCACCCGCTTTGCCCGTTACTACACCCCCTCTGTTGTCGCATTGGCAATTGCCTTGACGGTTCTTCCACTTATTTTTATTCCGGGGTCCCCTTTTACCTTGTGGGCACATCGCTCCTTAACATTTTTGGTCATTTCATGCCCCTGCGCTTTGGTTCTTTCGATTCCTTTAAGCTTTTTCGGCGGTATAGGGGGTGCCTCAAGGCAGGGTATTCTGATTAAAGGGAGCAATTTTCTGGAGGTTCTCTCCCGTACGAAAATCGCCGTATTTGATAAAACAGGGACGCTTACGGAGGGTACATTCTTCATCACAGAAATCTTCAGCGTCACATCAAATGATAATCACCTTCTTGAGTTAGCTGCATATGCCGAATGTGATTCATCTCATCCCCTTGCTAAAGCGATTCTTAAGAAGCATAAAAAGGGGATTGACAGATCTAGAATTGATACAATCAAGGAGCTGCCCGGCTACGGTATAAAAGCACGCATCGACGGGGAAACCGTTCTGGCCGGGAATGATAAGATGATGAAGCGATTCAAAATTACCGGATACACCTTGCGAAAGGAACGGAGTATCTTGGATGCATTTGCCTTTCTGATAAAATCAGAAAAAAAGCGAAAGAAACCGTATCTGAGCTTAGAAGACTCGGGATAGAAAATACTGTCATGCTTACCGGTGACACACCTTATGCGGCAAAAAGGATAGCCGATGAAATCGGGCTGGACCATTTTCAATCGGGTCTTCTCCCGGAAGGCAAGGTAGAAGCCCTGGAAAAACTTCTTAAAAATGTCCCTCATAGCGGAAAATTGCTTTATATCGGTGACGGAATAAATGATGCGCCGGTATTAGCTAGGGCAGATGTCGGAATCGCTATGGGAGGACTTGGATCCGATGCTGCAATTGAAGCAGCGGATATTGTGATAATGGATGATCACATTGAAAAATTAGCTTTAGCCATTCGTTTATCAAAAAAGACGATGTCAATTGTCAGGCAAAACATCGTCTTCATATTATCGGTCAAGGCCCTTATAATGGTTCTTGGCGCTTTTGGGGTCGCAGGAATATGGGCGGCAGTTTTTGCTGATGTGGGGGTATCGATTATCGCAATACTGAATTCTTTGCGAAGTCTAGTAATTCGCCCAAACCGATATTAGCTGTTACCCTTTATTCCTCTAAAACCATCCCATCCGCCGCTATAGTGACTATTTGCCAGGGGATCATCTTGCCGCTGTTTTTTAATGCCTCCTTCACCGCATTCTCCAACCCTCCGCAGCAGGGAACCTCCATGCGCACCACAGTTACGCTTTTTATATTGTTTTCCTTAATAATGGCCGTCAATTTTTCTGCATAACTCCCTTGGTCCAGCTTGGGACAACCGATAAGCACAATCCGATTTTTAATAAACTCGTTGTGAAAATCACCGTGGGCATAAGCGGCACAATCTGCAGAAATCAACAGATTAGCATTTTGAAAATAAGGTGCATTTACAGGAACCAGTTTTATTTGTACCGGCCACTGACTCAACCTGCTTTCAATAGAGGATGCTCTGCCCTTTACATTTGAAATATCCGAAAAAGTCCTTTCAATGGCTCTTGCGCTGGATCCAGGGCAACCGCAGGGCAGGCTTTCCGCCATGCGTTTAGCTTCCATATTTGCTTTGACAGCTTCTTCATCATAAGCTGCGGCTTCTCTTTCCTCAAACGTTATGGCACCGGTAGGACAGACCGGAAGACAATCACCTAAGCCGTCACAATAATCATCCCTTATCAATTTTGCTACGCCATCAACCATAGCTATTGCTCCCTCATGACATGCATCGGCGCACAATCCGCAGCCATTGCACTTGTCTTCGTTAATTTTTATAATCTTACGCATCATTGTGGCATTCCTCCTTTTGTTATTTACTTCGTACTTGCATTATAGTATACTTTTATTAATAACTCTGTTGCACATGCAACAAAAGGATTTTTTTATGAGTGAACTTTTATTGCGAAATCCGTTGTTTAAAGGTATCAGTCCTGCAGATCTGCCTCATATGTTGAATTGCTTAAAAAGTAAAAAACAAAAATACAAAAAGAATTCTTTTATTTTTATGGCTGGTGAGTCAGTTCCGAAAATCGGAATTCTGCTATCCGGTAAGGCCCAGGTAATAAAAGAGAATTACGCAGGAGACAGGATGATCATAGATGAAATTTCAACAAGTGATATTTTTGGAGAAACGTTCGCGTGTATGGATATTGATGCGATACCGGTATCCGTTATCGCTACTGAAGACTGCCATGTTCTGCTGCTGGATGCAAAAAAAATTGCCAGAACATGCTGTTCAGCATGCGATTTCCATCACAGATTGATTTCAAATCTGCTCGCTGTTATTGCGGGCAAAAATGCTCTTCTAAGCGCTAAAATGTCCTATATCACTCATAAAACCATACGAAGCCGTTTGTTGGCATTCCTGTATGATCATGCAGAAAAAGCCCAATCCGAAAGATTTTCAATCCCCTATAACAGAAATGAATTAGCCGATTACCTGTGCACGGACCGAAGCGCCCTGTCCAGGGAACTTAGCAGAAT
>CAZHBR010000169.1:0-3662 GCA_964530755.1 uncultured Oscillospiraceae bacterium
TTTTACCGGTGTCAGACACCTTTCGCAACATGGTTGTTCAAAAGTGGGTGATTGCAACGGTTTAAGTGATTGCCGTTGTGTTTGGTGTCAGACACCTTTCGCAACGGACGCAACATCCTTTAACAAAAGATCATAGCTTTCAAAGGGAATCGTGTTTAGTTGAATAATATTTATAATAAGCTACAAACTATAAGGATGAACCGATCTGCAAGGATTTTTATATGTTCATTGTGTGGCAGGCGAAATTGAAATTGTTTGCCGCCATCAGGCGGACAGCAATGCTAAACATGAAGCGGGTAAGTTATTTAATATAGTTATTCAAATGGAATGGTTGGTATTGCTTGTTAAATTAATTATTTGAGGAGAATATAAAATGGCTAAAGGAACGGACCCAAAACCTGATGATAGGCGGGATAATGTAGATCGAATCGAATATAATATTGGGCAGACGATTAAAAACATTGAACTGGCAAAAGAAATGATCGATGAAACTGATGACCCAAAAACTAAAAAAGAGCTGATTGAAAAAAATAAGCGGAGGGAGGAATCCCTATCGAATATGAGAAATGAAATCAGAGATGAAGCAATCGCAAAGGAAAAAGGATATCAATGATTTTAACGATATCGCATTAAACAGTACGCTTTGCCGATAATAGCAGATGATTGTTTTGCGGGTTAATTTGTGAATTATTAGGATATTATTTTAACAGAATCAAAGAATAAAATGATGATTAGATAAGTTGAGGAGGAGCCCCTCAGGTTGAATGTCCTTCAATTTATAAAGGTGGCAAAGGTTGTTGTTTTAAGGGGAATTCTTAAAGGGGGACAAAAATTATAATTCATAATATTTGTTTGATATTTACTTGACAAAGTAGCTATTTAAAAAGTATAGTATAGACGCTAACCGTAAAGAATATCTAAGCGGAAAGCGCATACATAAGAACAATATAATAATGCCAGGTTTTATGATGCGTCCTTTCTGTTTGTGGTTGGAAAGGATTTTTTGTTTTATGAAAAAAACAAAAAGTTTCATCAAAAATACTTTAATTTTCGTTGTGATCCTGTTTTTATGGTATTTGGCATCCCGAGCCGGAATATGGACCGCGTATGTCCTCCCGTCCCCCCAAAAGGTATGGATAAGCCTGGTAAAAATGCTTCAAAGCGGGGAACTCACAAAGCACCTGTTTATAAGCTTAAAAAGAATTGCACAGGGCTTTTTCATATCCTGTATATTAACCTTTATTTTAACCTTGGTGGCCGCTTTGATTCCGGCTGTTGAACCTTATTACAGCAGCCTGTTAGGGGTTATACGTCACATACCCCCCATCAGCCTTATACCTCTTTTCATTTTATGGTTTGGTATAGGGGAGCTGCCCAAAATCATCGTGATCGTTTTAGCCTCCATTTTTCCGGTGTTATTAAATACTGAAAGCGGTATTTTCGGTTGTGATAAAGGCCTTGTAGAGGTGGGTCAAGTTCTGGGCTTTTCTAAAAGCCGCATCTTTTTCAAAATTATGTTACCAAATGCAGTGCCGGAGATTCTTGTTGGAGCACGTATTGGTCTGGGCTATGCGTGGAGAGCTATTCTCGGCGCCGAGATGATCGCCGCTGCCAGCGGTCTTGGCTATCTTATTTTAGATGCACAGGCATTATCTCGAACAGACAAGGTTATAGCCGGTATCCTGGTCATCGGAACTATAGGGCTTATAACCGACAGAATATGCGTTTTAATTGAAAATTTTGCCGTGCGCAATCGTGGTAGAAGTGTGGAAAATGGCCGACTATAAAATCCAAAACCTACATAAGACTTTTATGATTAACGGTGAGGCCCATGAGGTTATATGCGGGTTAGATCTGGTGATAGATTTAAAGGAGATTACGGTTATTCTTGGCCGCAGCGGTTGCGGTAAAACAACTTTATTGAAGCTTTTGTGCGGACTCGAATTACCAAATTCCGGCCTGATGTCCCTGCCGGACAAAGACAAATTAAGTATGGTATTTCAGGAGCCCCGACTCATGCCTTGGTTAAACACCAAAAAGAATATCAATTTTGGCCTGGCAAAAGATTGTATAAACTCTGATAAGACGGAATCACTTATTCGCACCGTGGGTCTTGAGGGTTATGAAGAGGCCTATCCTTCACAGCTTTCTGGTGGTATGCAGCATCGGGTAGCCCTGGCCCGGGCCCTTGCCTGTGAACCTGAAATGATACTCATGGATGAGCCCTTTGCTGCACTGGATTATTTTACTCGGGCTGCGCTGCAAAAGGAATTGCGAAGGATACATCATGAAACCAAAATGGGCGGTATTTTTGTCACTCACAATATCGATGAAGCTATACTGCTTGGCGATCATATCTGCATTATGGCAAACGGTATTATAGCCCAAGAGTTTTATCAGGACCCGAAAGATGGTCAGCGGGACCTTCTTAGCCGGGAAGCTATTTCGCTTAAACAAAAAATTCTTTCAGGGCTTGAAGTGTAAGCTTATGCAACGGAAGGTAATAAAAGGAGATAAGAAAATGAAAAGAATATTTGTAATGCTTTTATCGGTGATGATGATTTTTTCTTTTGCAGCATGTGGTGAGAAATCGGACGGCGAGAGTGTCTATACGGTTGATACCATCACTATGACGTACGTTAAAGCCCCTTTGAATGTGCCTTCTATTGTGGAAAAAGCTTTGGGCAGTTTTGAGGCAGCTTATTCAGATCTGGGACTGGGATTTGCATATTCCGAGCTTACAAGCGGCGCCGATCAGACAGCTGCTTTGGCCTCCGGTGACATCCAGATACTTAATGCCGTAGGAGGCACCTCCGTAATACTATCTTATGCAAATGGAGCCGATATTAAAATTATCAGCATGTACAGTACCTCTCCTAAGGCGTTTTGTCTTTATTCTGTTGATGATTCCATTAAATCCCCAGAGGACCTGCGCGGCAAAACTATTGCCGGTCCTAAGGGTACTAACTTACATGAGCTTTTGGCAGCTTATCTTGCCACTGAAGACATGAATATAGATGATGTGAATTTCGTCTCCATGGACATTCCATCTGCTTTTGCAGCTTTAGAGAGCGGAAGTGTAGACTGTGCACTTCAGGCGGGTGCCAATGCCCATAACTGCTTTGCAGCAGGATACAATTTAGTAACCGATGGTGAAGGTCTGATCGATGGAACTATTTTAACTGCCGCTACACAGGATTTTTACGATAAAAACAGGGATATCATTGATGTTTTCCAAAGCGTTCAGAGGGATATCTTAACCTATATCAATGAGAATTATGACGAGGCAATGGTAATGGTGCAGGAAGAAACGGGGCTGGATGCCGAAGTTGTTGAAGATATGTTTGCACTTTATGATTTTCGCATGGAGGTGACGCAGGAGGATATTACCGCGTTGCAAAATACGGCAGATTTCATGCTTGACAGCGGATTAATTGAAAACACGGTAGATGCTTCTGCTTTATTTTTAAAAAAATGATCTAGCAATTTCACGATAAAATCCTCAAGGGAAAACAGGGCTTCCTTTGAGGATTTTTTTCATTTACGTTGTAATCGATTTCGAGCGGGAATATGAGATTCACAATTACAGCGAATAGTCGTTGTATACTGGTGTTAGTATATAACTATGGACACAAAATAGAGTTTTAGATAAACTAATAAAA
>CAZHBR010000170.1:0-3658 GCA_964530755.1 uncultured Oscillospiraceae bacterium
GCATCGATACGATTTACAGCATAAAGCATAAAAACGGCGCTATAAGAAGGGTCAATGTCAATATTGCCGCCACCACGGTAGAAGAATATGAAAAGCTCAAAAATGCCGGTATAGGCACATACATATTATTTCAGGAAACCTACCACAAAGAGAATTACGAAAGGCTGCATCCCACCGGCCCTAAACATGATTATGCCTGGCATACAGAGGCAATGGACAGGGCTATGGACGGGGGAATCGACGATGTGGGAATCGGAGTATTGTTCGGACTTGATATGTATCGATATGATTTCGTGGGGCTCCTCATGCATGCAGAACACCTGGAGGCGAAAAAAGGAGTCGGCCCCCATACGATAAGCGTACCGCGCATCTGCCCCGCAGAAGATGTCAAAGTAGAGGACTATAACGCCGTTCCGGATGATATATTCGCTAAAATCGTTTCGGTGTTAAGAATTGCTGTTCCATATACAGGAATGATCATTTCAACAAGGGAATCAAAAGCGGCTCGAGAAAAATTGCTTTCTTTGGGAGTCTCCCAAATCAGCGGAGGCTCTAAAACAAGCGTCGGAGGCTACAGCGAAAGCGAGCCTGAAGATATGAATTCGAAGCAATTCGATATAAGCGACCACAGAAATCTGGATGAAATCATCCAATGGCTTTTAGAGTCAGGCTATATTCCAAGCTTTTGTACCGCCTGTTATCGGGAAGGACGTACCGGCGATCGCTTTATGCACCTTGCCAAAACGGGGCAAATTGTCAACTGCTGCCATCCCAACGCCCTTATGACACTAAAAGAATACCTTGAGGATTATGCAACCCCTAAAACCGCTTCTGTAGGCGAGGCTGTAATAAGTAAAGAGATAAACATGATACCTAATGAAAAAGTAAGATGGCTGACTGTCAGGCATCTTGAGGATATGAAGGAAGGGAAGCGGGATTTCCGCTTTTAAAGGAGGTGATTTCAAATGAATCTGAATGCGACCCCAAGCGGTAACAGACTGCACATAGGCATATTCGGCAGGAGAAACAGCGGCAAATCCTCACTGATCAATGCACTGACCGGTCAGCAAGTAGCTTTGGTTTCCGAAGTGGCGGGCACCACTACTGACCCGGTCAATAAAGCGATGGAGATTGCCGGCATCGGTCCCTGTGTTTTCATCGATACCGCCGGTTTTGACGATGAAGGCGAATTAGGAAAAATGAGGGTGGAAAAAACAAAAAAAATCATAGAAAAAACCGATATAGCCCTGGTAATATTTACAGACGACGAAATGTCCATGGAACTTTCTTGGGTCAAAGTCCTAAATGAATCAGGGACTCCTGTAATCCCGGTCCTGAATAAATCGGATCTTCTATCTTCAGAATCGGCAGAAGCCATAGAAGCCCAAATAAAACAAAGCTGCAACATTCCTCCGGTTACAGTCAGCGCAAAGTTTGACATTGGCATCGGCAAAATCAGAGAGGAGATGGTTCGGCGTCTACCTGAGGATTATGAGGCAGAGGAGATTACCTTGGGGCTTGCAAATGAAGGCGACACGGTAATGCTTGTAATGCCCCAGGACATTGCAGCCCCCAAAGGACGCCTGATCCTGCCGCAGGTTCAAACCCTAAGGGAGCTGCTTGATAAGAAATGTACCGCAATATGTACCTGTGCCGATAAAATGGAAAATGCCCTGTCGGCATTGTCAAGGTCACCCGACCTGATCATTACCGATTCACAGGTTTTCCCAACGGTATACAAATTAAAACCGACTGAAAGCAAGCTAACATCCTTCTCCATACTTTTCGCCAATTACAAAGGCGATCTTGAATATTTCATCGACAGTGCAAAGGCAGTTGGATCACTCACCCCAAAGTCCAAAGTTTTAATCGCCGAAGCATGTACCCATGCGCCTCTTGAAGAGGACATAGGAAGGGTTAAAATCCCTGCCCTGTTAAGGAGCAAGATAGGGCAGGCACTGACCGTTGACATGGTTTCCGGTGCTGATTTCCCTGAAGATTTAAGCAGTTACGATCTTATCATCCACTGCGGAGCATGCATGTTCAACCGAAAGCACGTTCTGTCACGAGTCAGACAGGCTAAGGTGCAAGGCATCCCCATGACAAATTACGGGGTAATACTAGCCCGTTTGTCTGGAATACTTGATCACATCGATTACTGACATATGGAAACGATTAAAAACCCTGCAGCAGATCCATCGTCTTGATTACAGCTCCTTCTGGAAGACTGAGATCCGGGGTTTTTGTTGTCTCGCTATAGTTGGATGTTACATTAATGTCCATAACCATGACATCCGGCTGCTTTATGCTCATTTCCAAATCCACATTCATCATATCTCCCTGGACAAGAAATGACATTTCTATATCCTCTAGCGAATAGCCACAGTTAAGATAATAGCTATAAAATTTTTCCGCCTTGTCCTTAATCACAATGTCGGCTCTGATCTCAGCATCCTTGACAGCCTCTTCAAGATCTTCAAGCCTAACCTTATCTGCCCACTCGAAGTCCTTAACCTTTGCGATGGCATTCAGCACATGCCTGCTGTCTACCTTCAGCGAATAGGTTGTTATGACGCCTCTTTTGGAAATCGCAAAGGCTTCATCCCCTATAAGATTCTTCATTAAAGCGTAACCGAGTTTAAAATCTCCATAACTGTCCTTGTCTATTTCGCTCATGGCAAACAGACATGTTTCAAGCAGCGGATAAAGGCTTTGATCAGCGTTGTCCAATTTCATTAGCGGCCGAATGTCCATTCCCATATCATCGTAAACATTGAAAAGGTTCATCTGGTACCAGGTATTGACATCAGTTCCGGGATCTAAAATTGCATACATATTGGAATTGATGAACATATCTCCGCTTTTTGCATCCATCTTTATGTTCATTTGAATATCCTTGAACATGTCAAGAAGCGGTGCAAGCATTGCAGCCTCTTCAGGCGGTATGGCTTCCATCATTTTATCGACATTAAATCTCAGATTCATTTTCAAATCTGCATTGTTGTTTTGCTGAATCCCGTCAATATCACCGGAAATAGCGTAGTTCAAATCCCCTAACCCGGGGATCTGTTGCATGAATTCTGCCTTGAACGTCCCTTTGCTTTCATATGCTTTGTCGACATCAGGATCCCCGCTATAAAGGAGCTTTGCTATAATGGAAAAATCGTTATCAACATCACCAAATATAGAATACGGATCTATGATAATCGCAGTCTTTGAATTCTGATCCCAGAAAACACCGCAATCCATGCTTTCGGCCATAAATCTGACAGGAACATATACCCGGCTCGTCTTTTTATCGATAAATGGAACTACATCCATTTTCTTTACTGTTGCCTCCCCATCCCTTTCAATGTTTATATCAGTGCCGCCGACAGCAAATGACAGTTTGAAATCCTCCCCGATCGCCTGAACTGTTCTATCCTCGGGCTCATAAGAAACATCGGCACCTATAGTTTCAAAAATCTGCCTGAAAGGAACCATAGTTCTGTCGTTGATGAGCCTAGGAGCAGCATCGCCGAATATCATATTTACACCATTAAACTGCACCTGAATATCTGATGCCGGCACTTTTGCAGAAATCGGCACCGCTGCCGCCCCGGATTCGCCAAAGACAAAAATGGTGCCTGAAAAACAAAAGACAAGAGCCAATGCTATA
>CAZHBR010000171.1:0-3656 GCA_964530755.1 uncultured Oscillospiraceae bacterium
GAGAAGGCGAAACTAATTCTAGAGCTGCTTAACTGCAAGAATAACCTGAAGGAGATTTTAGTTAACAGGGAAAACGGCATGATAATCACCATAGGTGATGAAAACGTCGATGAAATGATGAGGGATTGCAGCCTGATCACGGCCACATATAAAATTGATGGAAAGATGGTGGGTAAACTGGGAGTGATCGGGCCCACGCGGATGAAATACGGTGAGATAACATCGATGATAGAATACATGAGCGAAAATCTGAGCAATGCGTTCAAAATGAATAAAGGAGGAGACGATGAGGAGTACGATGACTAAAGAAACAGAGCAGCATGAGGAATTCACCAAGGAGGAGGCAGTTAAGGAAGACAAGGCTAAACAGGTGAATGAGGAGCAGGATATCGATGAGCCTGTCGAGGAAGAGGATCATAAAACCCAATTTTATCGACTTGCGGCGGATTTTCAAAACTATAAAAAGAGGGTAGATAAAGAGAAGAAGGATATTTATGCATATGCCAATGAAAAGATCATGCTTGAATTGCTTTCGGTTTTGGACAATTTTGAAAGAGCCCTGGATGTTGAATGCAACGACAAGGGAATGCTTGAAGGAATGAAAATGATCTTTAAACAGTTTGTGGGGGTGCTTGAAGCCGGTGGTCTTAAGGAAATTCCGGCTGACGGTGAAAAATTTGATCCTAATTTCCATCATGCTGTTATTATGGCGCCGGTGGAGGGGTATGAAAGCGGTTTGGTTGCCGAGGTCATGCAAAAGGGATATCTGCTCAATGACAAGGTTATTCGGTATTCCATGGTAAAAGTGGCCGAATAAAATGATCGTACAGTGCTAAAGAAAATTGAATGAAATCAGATTTATTACAAAATCGATAGGAGGAGAAAGATGGGAAAGGTAATAGGAATTGATTTGGGAACAACGAATTCGTGTGTCTCGGTATTGGAAGGCGGTGATCCGGTTGTCATACCAAATGCCGAAGGAAATCGAACTACCCCGTCCATAGTGGCGTTTACCAAAACCGGGGAAAGGCTGGTCGGTGAAACTGCAAAGCGGCAGGCCATTACCAATCCGACCAGAACCATAATGTCCATTAAGCGGCATATGGGCTCCGGTCATAAGACGGAAATCGACGGCAAAGTGTATACACCTCAAGATATTTCGGCTATGATACTGTCCAAGCTTAAAACAGATGCAGAAGCGTATCTTGGTGAGAAAATTACCGAGGCCGTCATAACAGTGCCCGCATATTTCACCGACAGTCAGAAACAGGCTACAAAGGATGCCGGAAAAATAGCAGGACTGGATGTTAAAAGGATTATAAACGAGCCTACGGCCGCATCCTTGGCTTACGGTCTTGATAAGGAAGGCGATCATCATAAGATTCTGGTTTACGACCTTGGGGGAGGTACTTTTGACGTATCAATCCTTGAACTCGGCGACGGGGTTTTCGAGGTATTGGCTACAAACGGAAATAATAAGCTGGGAGGCGATGATTTTGATGAAATTTTGGTGAATTTTATCGCCGACAGCTTTGCGAAGGAAAACGGTATAGACCTCCGCAAGGACAGAATGGCCTTACAAAGGTTGAAGGAAGCGGCGGAAAAGGCTAAAAAAGAATTGTCATCATCCCAGTCTACCAATATTAACCTGCCTTTCATAACAGTCAATGTCGATGGTCCTTTGCATTTGAACATCGATGTTACGAGGGCCAAATTTGAGCAGCTGACAAGTTCTCTTGTGGATAAGACTGTAGAGCCGATGAGAAAGGCCATTGCGGATGCGGGAATCAATACAACCGAGCTGGAAAAGGTAATTCTGGTGGGGGGTTCTACGAGGATACCGGCTGTGCAGGAGGCGGTTAAAAGAATCACGGGAAAAGATCCATTTAAGGGCATAAATCCCGATGAATGCGTAGCCATCGGAGCGGCGATTCAGGCAGGTGTACTGACCGGTGAGGTCAAGGATGTGCTGCTTTTGGATGTGACACCGTTATCCCTTTCAATAGAGACTTTAGGCGGTGTGGCCACAAGGCTTATCGAGAGAAATACTACGATACCCACGAAAAAAAGCCAGATATTTTCTACCGCTGCTGATAATCAAAGCGCTGTGGACATTCACGTAATGCAGGGCGAAAGGGAGATGGCGGCAGGCAACATCACCTTAGGAAGGTTCCAGCTTGCAGGTATTCCCCCGGCCCCAAGAGGGGTGCCTCAGATCGAAGTCAGCTTCGATATAGATGCAAACGGCATTGTAAACGTAAGTGCGAAGGATCTTGGAACCGGAAGAGAACAAAGGATTACGATTACCTCCTCCACTAAACTGTCCGATGAAGAAATTAAACAAAAAGTTAAGGAAGCCGAGCAATTTGCAGAGGAAGATAAAAGGCGGAAAGAGGAGGTCGATCTCAGAAATCAAGCGGAAACTCTGGTATACGAGACCGAAAAATCGCTCAAAGAGATCGCGGGCAATTTAAGCGATGAGGAAAAAGATCAGATAGAGAATGCAAAAAATGAACTCAACGAGGCCTTGCAGCACGGAACTGTTGAGGAGATAAAGCAAAAAACCGAGGTGCTGACAGAACAATTCCACACCATTTCAGCTAAGATGTATCAGCAGCAGGCCCAGGCAGAGCAGGCGGGAAGCTATGAAGAAGGCGGAACGGGAGGAGCAGAGGAAAGCGACGGCTCCCAGCCTGAAGAAAATGTAGTCGATGCAGATTATGAGGTTGTGGACGAGGAGAATGACACCAATTAAACTGGGAAAAGAATCAATCATAATGGGGGTTGTGTAGGCATATGGCGGATAATAAGAGGGACTATTACGAAGTCCTTGGAATCAAAAAAGGGGCTACGGCAGATGAGATAAAAACGGCCTTTCGTAAAAAGGCGATGGAGTATCATCCTGATCGTAACCCCGGTAATAAAGAGGCTGAAGAGAGATTCAAAGAGGTAAATACTGCGTATGAGATTCTTTCCGACCCCCAGAAAAAAGATAAATACGATCGGTTCGGGCATGCAGGGGTAGATCCCAGCGCCGGCTTCGGCGGCGGCGGCTTCGGCGGAGGTTACGGCGGGGGCTTTGAAGATATTTTTGGAGACCTGTTTGGGGGAATGTTCGGCGGGGCAGGGACGTATTCTCAAGTTCGCCGGAATGCTCCGCAAAAGGGTGCCGATCTGCAAAAGGCCGTCAGGATAAGTTTTAAAGAAGCTGCTTTCGGTGTAAAGAAAAATATAACATTGAATAAATATACCGTATGCAAGACCTGTAAGGGAAGCGGTGCAGAAAAGGGATCTTCAAAGGTGGACTGCCCGAATTGCGGCGGGACAGGGGAGATTCGGAGTTCGCAAAGAACGCCTTTTGGCCAGTTTACCAATGTGCAAACCTGCAGTCGATGCGGTGGAACCGGCCAGATTGTTGAGAAGCCCTGTCCTTCTTGCAGCGGTACCGGGAGGGTGCGAAAATCCGTAACGATAGCCGTTGACATTCCTGCGGGGGTGGACAACGACTCCGTGATCTCCATCAGAGGCCAGGGTGAACCCGGCGTAAACGGCGGTCCCAACGGTGATCTTTATGTTGTCATTTCCGTCGAACCCCACGAGCTCTTTAAAAGAAGAGGCTCTGATCTTTGGCTTGAAATACCGATTACCTTTACACA
>CAZHBR010000172.1:0-3649 GCA_964530755.1 uncultured Oscillospiraceae bacterium
CCATGAAAGGTGGGACGGTTTAGGTTATCCAAAAGGCTTAAAAGGCGAGCAAATACATATGGTGTCGAGGATTATTTCCATCGCTGAGACATATGAGCGCATATTATCGCGGGAGGAATTTTCAGTTTCATTTGAAGTCAGGAAAAAAAAGGCCCTCAAAGAGATAAGAAATGGAGCGGGGAATCAGTTTGACCCTGAGATTGTTGAATTATTTGTTCAAATGATGGAAAAAGATGATTATGGAGGTATGATCTGATATCATAAAGAGATGAGATACTTAAAAAGAGCGAAACCCAGAACAGAATATGAAAATTCGTCACTTAAACAAAGCGTTGCAGAGATCATACAGCAGGTAAAAGAAAAGGGCGATGAGGCCTTGTTGAAATACAACAGGATATTTGATCGTTCCAACAGGCAAAGATTGCTCGTCGAAAGGAAAGAGATAGAATCCGCCTATTTGGAGGTTCCGGAAAAGGATATTGAGGATATAAAGGCTGCCTCTGCTAATATTCGTGCTTTTGCCGAGGCGCAAAAGGACTGTATGCGTCCGCTGGAGGATTTTCAGGTGGACGTCGGTATGCATCTTGGGCATAGAATAATACCCGTTTCCGCCTGCTGCTGCTATGTTCCCGGAGGATCATTTCCCTTGTATTCTACAGCCCTCATGTCAATAATACCCGCAAAAGTAGCAGGGGTTCACAAAGTGGCGGCATGTTCTCCATGCATGGGTGAAGGCGGCAGGATAAGTCCTAAAACCCTGATTGCGATGGATATCGCAGGAGCAGATGAGATCTATGCAGTAGGCGGTGCCCACGGCATAGCCGCTTTCGCCTACGGAACAAGACAGATTGCCCCCGTTGATTTAATTGTGGGCCCGGGGAACCAATATGTCACCGAGGCTAAGCGTCAATGCTATGGACAGGTTGGTATCGACTTTATTGCGGGTCCAAGCGAGGTGCTGATTATAGCCGATGACAGCGCCGATGCAAGGGTTATTGCGGCCGATATTTTAGCCCAGTCCGAGCACGATGAACTTGCAAAGGGAATCCTTATCTCTACCGATGAAAAGGTAGCTGTAGATGCAATTGATGAAGTGGAAAAACAGCTTGAGGAATTGCCAACAGACAATAAAGCGGCACATTCTTTCAGAGATTACGGTGAGATTATTTTGGTCTCCTGCATCGATGAGGCTGTAAAATACGCCAATGAATATGCACCTGAGCATCTGGAACTGATGCTTAAAAATGCAGATGATGTGATCCCGCACCTTTTTAACTACGGTTCCTTGTTCGTAGGAGAATACAGCGCGGAAGTCTTTGGAGACTACGCCACTGGTACAAATCACACCTTGCCTACCAAAAGGGCTTCTCGCTATACGGGCGGACTCTGGGTGGGGACATTTCTCAAGGTTTGCACCCATCAATCCATGGATCGTGCCTCAGTCAGAAAACTGGTACCCCTTACAAGCAGGCTTGCGAAGGGGGAAGGTCTGACGGCCCATGCCCGGGCGGCCGAAATAAGAAAGAAACTGCTTTAACGACAGGCATATAAGAGGAGGTGCTATTATGCCACTTGAAATAATTAAAAAAGATTTAACGAAGATGGAGGTTGACGCCATCGTAAATGCAGCAAATAAGTCACTGTTAGGAGGCGGAGGTGTGGATGGGGCCATTCATAGGGCTGCAGGGCCTTCGCTTTTGGACGAATGCCGGACGCTTTCAGGATGTGAGGTTGGCGAAGCGAAGATCACAAAGGGATACAAACTTCCTTCAAAGCATGTGATACATACTGTCGGGCCTATCTGGCGCGGCGGTCATGCAAACGAGGAAAAATTGCTGGGGGATTGCTATAGGAATTCACTTGAACTTGCAAAAAAACACGGGCTTAAAAGCGTTGCTTTTCCCCTCATTTCATCGGGGGCCTTCGGGTATCCCAAAAAAGAGGCTCTTGAAGTTGCCGTATCGGCTATAAATGAATTCCTTGCAGAATACAATGACATGACAGTTTATATGGTTGTGCTGGACGAAGGGATTGTTTCGCTCTTTAACGATATTGTAGGAAAATAATCGGGAGCCGACACCAGGAAGCTCTTGCCTTTTTCTTTTTGCCGTGCTATATTTTTACGTGTTCATAAGGAGGTCAGGGAATGAAGTTTTGCTGGGTAACTATAAGTGTAAAGGATATGGATGAATCCTTAAAGTTTTATCAGGGACTGCTTGGGTTGAACATTCATGAGAAGTTCATATCCGGCGATTCTGAGATCGCCATGCTGGGCGAAGCCGATAAGCCGAAGGTTGAGCTCATATGCAATATGGTTGACAGGGCGGCTGCCCGGACCGCGGGGCTTTCTGTGGGATTTTTGACAGATTCTCTTGATGATGCGATCGACTATATGAAAAGAAATAATATTTCGATTAAAAGAGGACCTTTTTCACCATCTCCTTCTGTCAGCTTTTTCTATATTGAAGATCCAAACGGGGTTGAAATTCAGATCGTGGAAAGAAAAACCGCCGCTTCCGGGAAATAATGCATAAACATTTCTATGCTGTATGAGAATATAAAAGAGGCTGTTTTTTTAAGCCGGTTAAATCGCTTCGTCGCCTGCATCGAAATCGATGGAAGGACTGAACTTTGTCATGTAAAAAATACAGGCCGCTGCAGGGAGCTCCTTTTAGAAGGAGCGCCTGTATACGTACAGGAAAAAAATGTTGCCGGCCGAAAAACAAAATACGATCTGGTCTCTGTTTTTAAAGGCGAAAAGCTCGTCAACGTCGATAGCAGCGCTCCGAATAAGGTTTTTTACGAATGGCTTGTTAAAAGCGGCTATTTTGGATTCGATTCTCACATCGAGTCAGAAAAAACATACGGGAACTCCCGTCTTGATTTCTATATCGAGAAAGGAGCAGCAAAAATTTTTATTGAGGTTAAGGGGGTAACTTTAGAGGAGGATGGTGTTGCGCTTTTTCCCGATGCCCCTACAATAAGGGGTATAAAACATATAAAGGAATTGATCCGCTGTAAGGAAGAGGGTTTTGAGGCATATGGAGTGTTTATCATTCAAATGGAAGGGGTAGATTACTTTACCCCCAACGATAAAACTCACAGGGCTTTCGGCGAGACATTAAAAATCGCAGCCGATAAGGGCGTGAAGCTGATCGCCCTTTGCTGCAATGTAGGGAAAAGCGTAATCGAAATTAAAGAATTTGTTCGAATAAAATTGTGAAAAAGCAATTTTTAATCGGACGTGATAAAGTTAATTATGTCTAAAAAGTAGGAGGAAGAGTCAATGTTCAAAAAAATATTGGTCGCCACTGATGGATCCGAGTATTCAAACCGTGCATTAAAAGTGGCTTTGGAATGCGGTAAGTGCTTCGGAGCGGATATAATGCTGCTGTTTGTCTTTACTCAGCCTCGTTCCTACGGAACTTTTTCAGGTTTACAGTCCGTAGAATTTTCTGATGAGCAAATCGATGAGATCAGCAAAAAAGTATTCAGCGCTACGATCAACGGAAATGATGTTTCTGCAGCTGATATCACTAAGAAAATCAAAGTTGGGTATCCCGCATCCGTCATATTGGAAGAGGTCAAGGATGGAGTCGGCATGATCATCATGGGAAGCCGCGGCCACAGCCCTGTTTCAGGCGTCGTC
>CAZHBR010000173.1:0-3648 GCA_964530755.1 uncultured Oscillospiraceae bacterium
CTACACCAGGACGTACACTCTTTCCCTACACGACGCTCTTCCGATCTTCCGCCTTATATTCCACCCAGCACGTTATATATCCGATTTCCTTGTAACCGCTGTAGGTACCGCGGTCGGGGTGATAAACTTTTCGACCTGTATGCTCACAAAAATCAATCACTTCATTTACATTTTCAATTGAAATTTTTTCTTTGCTCAGCTGATCAGCCTGCAGTGCTGAAAAAAGGATCCTCCCATTATAATCCATGTTATTCGCGTCCGTATTTTTCATTTTCTCTCTCGATTAATGCAAAGATTCTGACATTGACTGTATTTGTAGTTTACAGCAGATACTATTAACTGTCAATCAACTTGGCATGTATAACCAGCCTGGCATTGTCATATTCGTAGGTGCATGTTAAAAGTGACAAAATTATATCATCCTCCTTAACATCGACATCCGCATCGTAAAGCGATCGCTTTGCGCAATCAAGTATGTATTCACCGTAATGATCTTTTCCTCCGAGTCCGAGATTAAAAAAATCATCTTCGCCTCTGTATATATATATGGAAAATATCTTCCAGGTCGTCATCCCTTGTTCAGTTACATATTCGATCAGAGAATGATCATAAAAAAATGAGGCTTCCTTGTACTTTACAAGGTCCCCGAACATGCTGCCATCTTTCATATTGTGTCCGTATATGACTGTATTAAAATCCTGACCGATCCCCAAGTTTCTGTAATCCATAAAAAGAGAACCTCGTGCCGACCTTTTTTTATCGATGCCGTGCTTTAGATAATAGGAGTTATCGGATCCCCTCGCAACGGGGTAATCGATCTCCGTTCCCGGCACATGTATCCACCCGGTTATATCATCGTTAATCTTCTTAAGGCGCATAAATTTTTCTTTGTAAATATATTCATCAGTTAATTCCGCCGAAATTTCCCCGATGGCTTCTTCTGATCTATGAAAATCGTTTCGCAGTTTTTCATTAAGCCCTTTATTGATATATCCGTCATACAGGTGGCATCCCGCTTTAACACCGCTATATAACGCAGTCGCAAGCAGAATAATTATAAGCGCTATTTTAAAATTTCTCATGGTTTTATTTTATCACAAAATGCACATGCCGGACAGCTTGTAACAGCGATCCGGCATGCTTTAACACCTTATTTTGTTTGTGTTTTTCCAAAGCTGATGTCCCTTATCAAAAAGTGCGCTGCAAGTAAAGCGGCAAACACGGTTATAAACCAGAAGAACAAAAGGGAATCGTCTCCTGTTTTAGGTGTCGCGTGCCCGTCTGAAATAATTCCTCCGGGTGCTGAGCCTTCCGGCACCGAGGAATCCGGGATATCCTCACCGTCATCAGGTTTTTCAGGTTCGACAACATCTTCTTCATCGATTTTATTGATAAATGTCACAGACATTGTCTGACCCGGCCTGAGTGTAAGCCTCTTACCGTTTTCATCTGCAACGTAACCTGACGGGGCAAGGGTTTCCGCTACAAAATAATCCCCTGCAGGAATATTATCAAATTCGGCAACCCCGTCCTTATCAGATATCGCCGTAGCTACGGCTTCACCTTTACTGTCGTATAAAGTAAATTCAGCACCGTAAAGACCCGCTTTTCCTTCATCGGTTTTATAAACCAGGATTTTCGCGTAGTTTATCCCGCTTGGGGCCCTTACATTAGAAAGCACATCATCGCCATCGAACAAGTATTCGATTTCGAACTGATCATCTCCAATGTAATTCACAAAAACCTTCAGCTTATCATCGGTCTTTCTATATTTAGGAGGCGGTGCCAATTCGCTTATCGTATATCCTTCACCATTGTCGATCGGGATATTTTTAAAGGTGACGATCCCCTCCTCGCTATTTGCTGCAGCAATAATGTCTTCACCGTTGAATGCCTTGCCTGCGAGCTGGAACTTCCCCCCTGAAAGAGGTTTGTCATCCTTATCAACCTTCCTGAAGGGAATATCTATTACCGCTGTTTTATTTTCAATTTCGATGATGGTATCGGCATTTTGCGGTCTTCCTACGAAATAAGGTTCGCTAGAGGTCAGATACCCCCTTGCAGTGCTGATTTCTTCTATCAGGAATGTCCAGGATGGAAGGTTCTCAAACAGGGCTTTCCCGGAATCATCCGTAGTTTCTTCAATCATGTTTCCTCCCTTTGTTATAGGGTCCTTGTTCGCATTGAGCAAGCGAAATGTTACGCCTGAAAGGGGTATTTCTTCTTCACCCTTATTCGTATATTTATATACGGTAAATTTTTCGCTCCCGCTCCCGCCACCTGAATATAGATTATCCACCTTTATAACTCTTGATTCGGAATCGCCTTCAGGGCTGCCTTCCTTCCCTTCAAAGACCACCTTATTTTTCAGATTGATGGAATCATTTAGGATTATCGTTGAAAACTCAATCAAATACGCAAATGGACCATCGGGAATACCGATTGTCAGCTTATTTTCCTCATCTAATTCAATTGTATGGCCTTCGGTCACCAGCTCCTTATCATCTATTTCCGCCTTCCCCGTCGAAGCATTTATAGGAACCTTGTAAAGCGTTACCGAATCCTCCACCAATTGCAGAACACTGTCAAGCTCGTCGGTTACCGTGGCATCCTCGAGATTCATCTGTGCATTGTTGACAATCACAGACCAGCTAACAACATCTTTACCTGCAGTATACGTATAATCCTTGAAGACAACAGGGTTTTCGATCTTTGCTACGGCAGAGCCCGTGACTTCACATTCATCAGATTCTAATACGGCTTCATTCTTAAAATCACGTTTTCCCGCCCACTGCTCCTGCAACGCGTTATCATTAAGCTTCGACCAGAATTCAATGGTATATTGCCCATTCGTGTTTTCAGGCAGCTCTATTTCAAACGATTCCTTCCCATGGATTGCTGTATTGCTTGTAATAGCTGAAGGAGAAATCTCAAAAGGGTGGTCTTCATCTATGTACAGCATCATGCCATCTGGTAAATTGTCACTCACCACTGCGTTATTAAGCGGTAACCTGTTTCTGTTGACCGTCAGCTTCCATTTAATTAAGTGTGTGTTGTAATCGTATGCAATTGGAATGCTCTTTTCAAGCATCCGGCTACTATAGGTTTTTGTACCCGGCACATCCCCTGTGGTTTTCCCATCGTAATTAAGTATCACTTCGTTATAAAAATGTACATTCCCATTTTTATAAAGGCTATTATGATCCGTTATCTTAGTATAATAAACGATCTCATGAATGCTGCTTATATCCTTCAATTCATATTCAAATCCTTCATGGCTGTTATCGCTTATTGCGATATATGTAAATTCATCTGACGACTCTTTGGTCGTAATAGATCTAATTTCTATACCTTTGCCGCTGACGGTAAAGGGGTAATCCCCCTCTATCAAAAGTTCCTGACCTAGCGGAATTTTATCCTCAATTACGGCGCTTTCCATTTTTATTTCATTGCGGTTTACGATAATGGTCCATTTTATTATATCTTTTTCTACATAGCGGTAATCTTCAATGCCTGTGCTAACCTTGCTTAACAGACCGCCCCCTCCTATGCCGGATTTGATACTGCAGGTAACAGAGGGGAATTTCTCCAATTCTTCTGTTTCGCCCCAGATGAGATAGGCTGTGTTTTCAAAATCTATCCCTTCGT
>CAZHBR010000174.1:0-3626 GCA_964530755.1 uncultured Oscillospiraceae bacterium
GAAGAGCGCCTCGCTATTATAAGGCCTAGTATCTCGTAGGCCATATTGCTGTAAGAAAAACGTCCCCCACCGGGAGGCCAAAGCAGTCGGCTGTTTATTACCTCATCGGAAAATACGTAGCGTTCCAATGCACCTTCATCCGTTTCCGGGCGGTCCCATCTATAGTCTACTACATCGGGCATGCCGGAAGTGTGGGAAAGAAGATGCTCCAAAGTGATATGTCGAAAAAGAGGATCCTTCATATGGAAATCGGGAAGGCAATCTGTAAGTTTTTCACGAATATTCAAAAGCCCCTGTTCCTGAAGCTTCAGCATTGCAGTTCCTACTAAGGTCTTTGTTACGGATCCCATATGAAAGACATGATTCTCTTTAAGCGCTGTCCTGGTGACTGCATTTTGGAACCCGAGGGCGCAGGAATAAATCTCATCCCTCATCTTCACAAAAACTGAAAGCCCCGGCAGGTCATAATAGAAAAAAGCCTTTTTTAGAAAAGTATCGAGCCTATCCTTGGTTTTCATCTGGCTTCTCCTTTAGTTTGTGCTGTGCTATTATATTTATGATATCACGTATAATATATAAGGGGCAAGCCTACGGGTTTAAGGGGGCTGTTATTCATGCAATACAGAACATTCAGGCGCACAGGTGAAAAAATATCTTTGTTAGGTTTCGGTACGATGCGCCTGCCGACAATCAACGATGAAGTAGATGAAAAAGAAGCTATAGCCATGATACGCAAAGCCATTGACTGGGGGGTAAATTATGTGGATACAGCATATATGTATCACGGGGGCAGAAGTGAAACGGTAACGGGCAAAGCCTTAAAGGGCGGTTATAGGGAGAAGGTTTTTATTGCAGATAAAATGCCTTTTTGGCTTGCAAAAGAGGCGGGCGGGTTTGAAGCCCTGCTGAAAAAACAATTAAAGCGATTGGGGACCGATCGCATCGATTTTTATTTGATTCATGCTTTGGAAAAAAAGATGTGGGCCAAAATAAAGGAAACGGATCTGATGGCGTTTTTGGAGCATAAAAAACGGGAAGGGCTGATTGGAAAGATAGGCTTCTCCTTTCACGACGATCTATTGGTGTTTAAGCAAATAGTCTCCGAATATCCCTGGGAATTCTGTCAGATTCAGTTTAATTATATGGATAAGGAATATCAGGCGGGCCTTGCAGGTTTAAAATATGCTGGTGAACGAGGGCTTCCGGTAATAATCATGGAACCTCTTAAGGGAGGGAAATTGACCATTTCGTTGCCGGATGCGGTTTCGAACATATTTGACAATGCTCAAAAAAAGTGGTCCCCTGCAGAATGGGCGCTGCGATATATTGCCGATTATCCCGAGGTTCTTACTATACTGAGCGGAATGAGCACCATGGACCAGGTTGAAAATAATATACGCATTTTGTCAAATGCCGCTCCCCTTTGCCCTGATGATCGTCATGTGATTAATCAGGTTGCAAAGGAGTACAGTAATCTTATCAGGGTGGATTGCACAGGGTGCAGGTACTGCCTTCCCTGCAGCATGGACATACCCATTCCCCGTATAATGGATCTGTTGAACCAATGGCATCTTTACAAGGCAAAGACCCCTATTATGAGGGATTTTAAGATAAGCATAAAAAGAGGGGGAAAGCCTTCGGATTGCTCCTCCTGTAAGCTGTGCGAGGAACGATGCCCCCAGCATTTACCTGTACAGGCTATAATGAAGGAGGCAGCCTGGCTGTTTGAAATGAAATTATAGCGATGCTATTTTATGGAATCAAGAAAGTCGGCAAAATCATCGAAACCGCTTTGAATGAACTCATAAAGTATGGGTTCCTTGAACTCGTATTTGGCTGTTGGAAGGAGATATTGCTGAATGGAGGTCTTTTGAAGTTGTTTTTCCATGGCCCTGATATCGTTAAGGCTGTACGATGCAAGCAGCAGCTGGCCGAAATCCGTAACATAATAAAGTCCGTGGATGTCCTCGTTAAGCTGGAACACCCTTCTTATGACGTGATTATTGTTTTTGTTGAAGACAAGGAACAATCTCCCGTTTTCGTGTGCCGTCATCATGGAGCCTTTTGTAACAGGTATGAAGTATTCTTCGAATTCTTCCGGGTCCGCCAATATTTCATACAAGGTGACGTATTCCGGCCGATTGAGCATGAGTGCCGCCTCTGCCGTGGTCACTCTGAATGATGTTCTTCTTATAGCAGAAGAGATCTTTCCTCTCGATAAGGTGATTTCAACGACCACTAACAGATATTTCCCTTCGGCTTCGATTAAAGCCTCACACAGATAAGAGCATTTTCCTTCTTCATCCAGATATTCTTCGATTGTATTTTTGCACAATGTTGCGGGCTTTGGCTCGGCTATGTCATCCAGGCTCGTTTTAACAGTGTTAATGCAATCTGCGCCGCTTTGATCCCTTGCGAAGGACCTCATAAGAAAATAGTGGATCCTCTGATAATCTGTAATCAGCGGGGTGCAGATTTTTGCCATCAGATTATCTTTGTCTTTTTCTGTGAGAGGAATTTTTTTCTCTAAAAGAAAGGCGTATTCATTTTTAGGTTCGGGCAGGGCCACGCGAAGCTCTTTTGAAGTTTTTGCAAAGGATTGCAGAAGGTATGTGGCTTCAGCTTCGTTTATATCCGTTTTTATACCTCCCAACCCGCCTATCAGCGCCTGTTCGATCAATTCCAGTTCGGTTTCATCATCACCGGGCAGACTGCGATACGTTTCAAGTCCGTATTCCTCCGCATCGAAATAGAAGAACTGGTGAAAATCCTCAGGTCCGGCAGGGTCATTGCACTTCCAATGTATGGACATTGCCACTACCCCCATCAGGCGGGTATCTGTGGCATATGCACAAAAAAATCGGCAATTTGCAGGAGGCTTGTTATCGGTGCCTCCGCCTTTAATCACGGTTAATTTATGGGTTTTAGTCAATTCATTCTCCTGTATTTTTATTTGTTCGGTAACAGTATACCCCATTATATTCGCAAAGTGTAAAATAAAATTATCCGGTTGACTTTGCAAATAGCAGAGTATAAAATGGACTGTGTTGAAAACTAAATAGGAACCTTATCAAGAGAGGCTGAGGGAATAGGCCCTTTGAAGCCCGGCAACCTGCCCGGTTAACCACCGACGAAAGGTGCCAAATCCTACAGATATTTATCTGAAAGATGAGGAAATAGCAATATCGCGCCTCTTCTTTATGAAGGGGTTTTTTAATCAGCTGAAGATAGGACGGGGGAGCCAAAATGACAAAAAAATATTTTACATCTGAATCTGTAACCGAAGGACATCCGGACAAGCTCTGCGATCAAATTTCCGATGCCGTTTTAGATGAGGTTCTAAAAAATGACCCTCAGGGCAGGGTCGCTGTAGAATGCGCTGTCACCACCGGATTAGTTCTGGTGATGGGGGAACTGACTACCCATTGTTACGTGGATATACCTAAAATAGTCAGGCAGGTTGTACGCGAAGTGGGGTATACGAGCAGCGATTGCGGTTTCGACGGCAATACCTGTGCTGTCATTATATCGATAGATGAACAATCAAATGACATCGCTATGGGCGTAGATATGGCCTTAGAATGCAGAAACGGAAATCACAGCGATGATATTGAAACTGTAGGGGC
>CAZHBR010000175.1:0-3619 GCA_964530755.1 uncultured Oscillospiraceae bacterium
GTGTTAAGGCTGTATGAAAAGAGCAGCCTGCTTGGGATGCTTTCCGTGCATTCACCGGGAACCTTTTTTTTATATAATGCGCTGATCGCCGCTGCCTCTTTGCTTACAGCCGGAATCCCGTTTACATCCGTAAAGGACGGATTTTTCACTCTTAAAGGGGTTCCTGGAAGGTTTGAGCCAGTGCGAAACAAAAGGGATATTACGGTCATTGTCGATTATGCGCATACACCTGATGCTTTGGAAAACGCGTTAAAGACTGCGCAGGACATGGGAAAAGGCAGACTCATCACCGTTTTCGGCTGTGGCGGGGACAGAGATCCGGTAAAGAGGCCCCTGATGGGCAGGATTGCAGGCCGGTATTCGGATTATTGCATTATCACTAGCGATAATCCCAGAAATGAGGATCAAAATGCTATCGCATCTGACATAGAAGAGGGGCTTTATGATACAGGCTGCAATTACGATGTCGTTCACGACAGACGAAAGGCAATCGGGCGGGCTCTGGCCGCGTATCGCAAAGGAGATGTAATTTTGATAGCCGGGAAAGGCCATGAAACATATCAGATAATCGGCGGAGCCAGAAATTATTTCAGCGATCAGGAAACTGCTTCAGATTTAATAAGGGCTATGGATGGGGAAAACGATGAAGCAAATAAAAGTTAGTGCGGCCGGAAAGGCTATGGCGGGGAGATGTATCACAGGTGACCCCGATACAATTATATCGGATGTAACTACGGACTCCAGAACGGCGCAGAATGGAACGTTGTTTTTTGCATTGCCGGGTGAGCATTTCGATGGGCACGATTTTTTAGGGGATGCAATTAACCGGGGTTGCTCTGCTTTGGTTGTTTGCAGAAAAGTGGATGCACATGTGCTTGCATCGGCAGAAAAGAATAATGCGTGCATAGTAGCCGTGGAGAATACACTTGCTGCTTTACGGGATCTCTCGGCATATTATCTTGGGCTGTTCAATATAAAACGATTTGCCGTAACGGGCAGTACCGGGAAAACCACGACCAAAGATATGCTTGCATGCATTTTGAAAGAAAGGCATTCGATAATCAGCAATTACGGCAACCAGAACAATCAAATAGGTCTCCCCCTGACAGCTTTTCGGGTAAACGATGATACAGAAATAGCCGTGTTTGAAATGGGTATGGACCGTCCGATGGAGATACATCAATTGGCGGAAATCGTAAGACCGGAAATAGGTGTTATTACCAACATCGGCTTATCGCATATTGAGCATCTGAAAAGTCGCGAAAATATTTTGAAGGCGAAGCTTGAGATCATGGATTTTATGGAACCGGGAAGCGCATTGGTGATCGACAATGATGATGATCTGCTTTCTTTGGTTAAGTATCCCGACCATATTAATGTTCTGAAGGTTGGCTGGAATGAATGCTCCGATTTGAAAATCGACAATATCGATGAGACGTGTGAGGGGAAAATTTCTTTTACCCTTTCCCCTGCATCCGATATTTGGGGAGGGAAGACCCACCTGTTTTGTTTTAATGCTTCAGGACTGCACAATATAAAAAATGCCGCCCTCGCCTTAGGTGCCGCATCCTGCGTCGGTATATCGGCAGCCGATGCCCAAAAAGGCCTGGCGCATTTTTCTTCAAGCGAAGGAAGATTGAACATATTTGAGGGGGGAGGAATTTGCATAATAGATGACACATACAATGCAAGTCCTGATTCAATGAAGGCAGCCATTCAAGTCTTGAAAGGGATGAAAGGAAACAGAAAACTGGCGGTTCTGGGAGACATGTTCGAGCTGGGGGACAAGGAGAAAGAATACCATTTTGAAATCGGCGAATACGCTTCAAAGGCACGTGTCGATGTGGTAATATCAGTAGGTAAAAACGCCACTTTCATAGCGCAGGCCGCAAGGGAGGGGGGTGTGAGGGCAATTCACTTTGAAACTAAGGATAATCTTTCGGGCGTTTTAACACAGTGGATACGCAAGGGAGATGTGATTTTAGTCAAAGGTTCAAGAGGCATGGGGATGGAGGATATAGTAGATTTACTTAAAAATCTGGCAAAATAGTATTTAACCATCGGATAAATATATAAGGAACAATTATGGAATATGTGAATATCGCCTTACCTTTAGGGGTGGCATTTGCGTTGACGTTGGTAGGCACTCTTATCGCTTTACCTTTGCTTCGGAAGACTAAAGCCGGGCAAAATATTCGGGAGGAAGGTCCCAAGTCTCATTTAAAAAAAGCCGGTACACCCACTATGGGGGGGATAGCTATAATATGCGGCGTTCTCATTGCATGCCTTTCTCTTGGCGAACTGAGTTCCGACATGTTTATCATTTTAGCATCATTTTCAGCTTTCGGTTTTCTTGGTTTTTTAGATGACTTTATGAAAATAAGCATGAAACGGAATTTAGGTCTCACGGCAAAGCAAAAAATATTTTTACAGGTGCTCATCGCTGTAAGCCTGGCAATTTATCAGGCAAAAGTCTCCGCATACGGAACCAATATCGCAATTCCCTTCGTTAACGTTTACTGGGATCTGGGGTTTTTTTATATTCCGTTTGTGGCCTTTGTAGCAGTGGCTATGGCCAACAGCGTAAATCTCACCGACGGGTTGGACGGACTGGCCTCCGGTGTTACCATGATAGTGGCTATGTTTTTAGCCCTTGTTGCCGGAACCTACAGGTTTATGGATGCTCAGCTGTTTTGCAGTACTTTGTCCGGAGCCTGTCTCGCTTTTTTGATTTTTAACAGGCATCCCGCTAAAATTTTCATGGGAGATACAGGATCTATGGCCCTTGGCGGGGGTGTAGCGGCAGCAGCCATAATCATGAACATGGAACTTATAATACCGATTGCGGGTGGCGTGTATGTGCTTGAGGCGCTTTCAGTAATTCTTCAGGTATTATACTTTAAAACGACAGGAGGTAAGCGTTTGTTTAAAATGTCTCCTCTTCATCACCATTTTGAACTCAGCGGATGGAAGGAGACTAAAGTTGTGGCCTTCTTCTGGGTTTTGACATCGGCTTTATGCATTCTGAGTCTTTTTGCAATATAGAATAGGATGTGTGGAAATGGACGTAAAAAATATAAATGTCCTCATAGTGGGTATGGGAAGATCAGGTATTGCAGCGGCGGAAATTTTACTTGCAATGGGTGCAAACGTCACCGTGTACGATAAAAAAAGCCCTAAAGAGATGGGTCCGAATTTAGTCCAATACTTTAAGAACAAGAACGCCGTTTGTTGTTTCGGTGAGGAACCGAAGAATCTTTCAGTTTTCAATCTTTTGGTGATAAGTCCCGGTGTTCCCCTCACCTTAGACCTTATCGTTCGGGCAAGGGATACCGGCATAGAAATTATCGGCGAGGTTGAGCTCGCTTATCGCCTTGGAAGGGGCCATTATGTAGCGATTACTGGTACGAACGGTAAGACCACTACGACTGTCCTTACCGGTGAAATATTCAAGGCAGCAGGGAAGAGAACCGAGGTAGCGGGCAATGTGGGAGTTGCGCTTGCAAGAAAGACCGTTTCGTCCGATGCGGATACATGGTTCATCACCGAGATAAGCAGTTTTCAGCTTGAAACGACAATACTTTTCCATCCCCGCATCGCGGCGGTATTAAATGTCACA
>CAZHBR010000176.1:0-3600 GCA_964530755.1 uncultured Oscillospiraceae bacterium
ACACCTTTCATCTATCGGCGTGTTAAAAAGTACTGAGCTTCTTGATTGGACTGCCCTTATGGAAAACGCCAAAAGCCTGAAGGGTCAAGAAGCGAGATTAGCCTTCATATTCATTCTTGTGGGCTTTGGAACCAAGGCGGGCCTGGCGCCGATACACACGTGGCTTCCTGACGCACACAGTCAGGCCCCGGCGCCTATCAGCGCACTCCTGTCAGGTGTGCTGCTCAACAGCGCAATGTACGGTATCATCCGAATGACGGCGGTCGCAAATAAATGTTTCGGAAACAGCATATTCACAGGAAGATTACTGATAGCCATGGGGATGCTGTCGATAGTTACAGCCGCTGTGTTCATAATGACGCAAAGAGATTATAAAAGATTGTTGGCTTATTCAAGCATTGAACATATGGGTGTGATAGCAGTGGCCGTCGGCTTTTTCACCCCTGCCGCAATCTTTTTCGGTCTGCTTCATATGATCAATCACTCCCTGACAAAATCCATGCTGTTCTTTTGCTCAGGCAGCATACTGCAGAAATATGGTACAAAACATATTTCCAAGATTAAAGGTGCGTTGAAGCTTTTGCCTTTTTCAGGCATTGCTTTTTTCCTTGGTCTTTTTGCTATTGGAGGAACCCCCCCCTTTAGCGTATTTGTAAGCGAGATCGGCATTCTGATGGCCATATTCAGGGAAGGACGCTATTTAGCCGGGGCTGCATTGGCAATTCTGTTCGTTCTCATATTTTCCGGTATAGCGGTTGCATTGTTTCGGATATTTTTTGGGGAAAGCGATGAAAAGAAATACAGCTCTGGGGAAATAAACGTGCCGGGCGTCTTTGTGATACTGATTCTTTTAGTGATCATCAGTGTGAGCGGACTGAAGATGCCGGAAGTGATAATGGATCTGATATTCAGGGCCAGGGGTATAATCGGGGCCTGTTAAACGATTTAAAATCGGCCTCCGCGCCAGGGCTACAGCCGTTTCTAGTCCTGAAAGTGCGGGTCTTTTCACTATCGTTTTAATCCATCCCTTACAGCTTTGGTGACAGGTTTAATCTTCGTCGGATAGGTAGTCAATAATATCTGTAGGCGGCTGGATGTCGGTGTGGCAGCCGATTGTACGCGGAAGAAATCCGCAGCGAGCAGATCGGTTATCGATATGTTAGGAAAGGACGGATTCATATTGTTGAAAGCGTTAAAAGAAAAAATAGGGGATAATTGCAGTGTCCTTAAAAGCAGCATTAAAAATGGAAATGAGCTCTATGTTGATGTTGAACCTTCTTCAATTTTAGAAATATGCTCTTACATAGGGCTTGCTTTGGACCTTCCGCTAGTGTTGATGTTCGCAAGCGATGAAAGAAGCCTCGAAAATAAATACGGTATCTACTATGTTTTTGCACAAAGAGAAGAGGGAAACCTTTTAATCGTTAAAACTTCGATTGATCCGTCCTCTATGGAGATAAGGTCCGTATGTAAAGTGATTCCCGCCGCGTCATTTTATGAAAGAGAAATAAAGGATATGTTTGGTATTTACCCCAAGGGCCACCCTGACCCTAAGAGGCTTGTAATGCACGCCAACTGGCCTGAAGGGAAACACCCTCTGCGAAGGGATTTTGATGTAAATTGTGTGCCGCCTTGCGCAAATGAGGTTATAGAATTCAAGAGGATAGATGGCGAGGGGGTATATGAAATCCCTGTAGGGCCGGTTCATGCAGGCATTATTGAACCGGGACATTTCCGCTTCAGTGTTGCAGGAGAGCCTATTATCAATCTGGAGGCACAACTTTATTACGTACATAAAGGTATCGAAAAGATGTGTGAAGGCCTAAGTATCGAAAAATGCTTTTACGTATCAGAAAGGATTTCAGGCGATGAAACCTTCACAAATTCTTTGGCCTACTGCCGGGCTGTAGAGAAGATTGCAGGAATAAGCGTCCCCGTAAGAGCGAAATACAGTCGGGTCTTGTTCGCTGAATTAGAAAGGCTCACAAGCCATCTTGGCGATCTTGGGGGGGTCTGTCTTGATACAGGCTACGGATTTGCGACGTATCAGTTCAGAATGATGCGGGGATGGGCCTATGCTGTGGCAGATGAACTTTGCGGCATGCGTTTTTTAAGAAGCGTAAATAGGCCGGGCGGAATTCGGAAGGATTTTGTTCTCGGCAAAGAGGCCTCAATAATAAAGCAGTTAAAAAGGATTAAATCCGAATTGATAGATACGGACAAAATTATAAAGTCGAACAGCCTGTTTGTCGATCGTATTGAAAATGCAGGCACCCTTGAATATGAAATAGCAAAGGATTTGAATGCGGTTGGGCCCGGCGGAAGGGCATCGGGTCTTGGCTTTGACGTCAGAAGGGATTTTCCATATGAAGCATACGAAAATATGGACTTCGCAATTCCGATTCACCATAACGGGGATGTTAATTGCAGAGTGAATGTTAAAATAGAAGAATCCTTTGAGGCGATCGATTTAATGATAAATGCAATCGACGCGATGCCCCCGGGTAAAATCCTTGAAGATCTTCCTTCTCTTAAACCCTGCAGCTTCGCCTTCGGCATGACTGAAGCCCCAAGAGGAGAGAACATTCATTTTGTTATGACCGGCGAAAAGGATACAATTTTCCGCTATAAGATCAGAACCCCGTCTTTTTGCAATTGGCCCGCCCTTTGCCATGCGGTGCGGGGCAATATCGTGCCGGATTTTCCGATGATTAATAAAAGCTTCAATCTATCCTATGCAGGAAATGATCTGTGAATAAAGGTGTAACTATGTTTGATAAAACAAAAAAGATAATAAAATATCCGAGGCTTACTCAGGACAGTCCGAAAAGGCCCGTGAATTACGATTATTTAACCGGGCGGCCCGTAATTGATACCGATTTATGCGACGGTTGCGGAAAATGTGCAATGAGATGCCCTTCCGGCGCAATTCACATGGATGGACATGCCGCCGGAATAAATTACGATGAGTGCATATTCTGTGTCCTTTGCAAGGAGGTATGTCCTCTTGGCGCTGTTAAAACAACCAAGGAGATATATCTTGCGCAGGCCGATAGAAACAGGCTTAGAACGAAAAGTCAAATCATCAATGAAACAGAGGCGGAATCGGCTTCGTTCACGAAGCTTGGGGAGGAATTGCGACAAAAAATTAAGAAGATGTTCGGGCGGAGCCTTCACATCAGGGAGGTAGATTCGGGATCGTGCAACGCCTGCGATTACGAAATCAACGGCCTGAATAATCCCTTCATCGATATAGAGAGATTCGGGATGCATTTTGTCGCTTCGCCAAGGCATGCGGATATGCTTTTAGTTACCGGTGCCGCTGTAAGAAACATGGAGAAGGCCTTGATAAAAACTTATAACGCCACTCCTGACCCTAAGCTAGTGGTGGCTGTAGGGGCCTGCGCATGCAGCGGCGGCATATTCAGGGACGCTTATGCAGCAAATAAAGGAATAGGGCGTATAGTTCCCGTTGATGTCTATATACCCGGGTGCCCTCCAAGACTGCAGTCGATTATGTACGGCATATTAAAAGCGGTCGATAAAGGCGGGTATGAATAAGTCTATAGCGGGATTTTGACTTATCAGGTGGATTTTTTC
>CAZHBR010000177.1:0-2235 GCA_964530755.1 uncultured Oscillospiraceae bacterium
CTCATTCTTCCCGTATCCCCGACAGCAAGGCCTGTTTTCGGGTTTCCCGGATATTTTACAGGATCCTTCCTGGAAAGACCTCCGTACATCCTCCTCCATATTACATAGAGAATCGGACCTGATACTATACCCACCATTCCTCCGATAAAATAATCCGTACCGTTTATAAAGAATGCAATAAAAGCGATGCACATGGGTACTATGCAGATGACCAGCAAAAATCCGTAACCGCCGGGTATCTTGAATTTTCTTTCCTCATCAGGAATTCTTTTTCTGAGTATAAGAGCTGAAATAAATATCATAACGTATGCCGAGATCAAAAGAAAAACGTCAATGACAACTACCACCTTAAACGCAAACATGCATAAAATCAGGTTAACAATACCTACAGACAGAACTGCAACGTATGGAACACCATGTTTTTTGTCGATTTTGATCAATATCGGCGGAGCTAAATTGTCTTCGGCGAGAACGAAGAACCCTCTTGAACCGGATGCTATGTACGTGTTGTAAATCGAACACTGCGCCAGGACTGCCACTAAAAGGAAAAACAGTCCGAAGCCTGCACCCCAATATGTGGACACCACATCAGAATAGCCTACGACATTACCTTCAGTCCCCCAGTCTTCCCACAAACCCAATGATGCAAGGCCCCCCATCGTTGGAAATATGTAAACGGCCATGATCAGCGGAACTGTAATCATAGTTGCCTTCGGAATAACCTGCGGGTTAGTCACTTCACCAGCCACGGTGGACATCGATTCATAACCTGCATACATCCACATGCCTATCGATATTCCCATCCCGATATAATAAACCCAATCCCCAAATTCTATGCCAGATACGCCCATAATCTGGCCGTCTGCCGTAAACGGTACAAAAGGATTCTGACTCCAATTAAGAAAACCGCAAACAGCGACCATACCAAAGGCGATGATCACCAAAATGGACAGCATAGTGGAAACTATGCCCACATCCCTTACGCCTCTGATATTAATATAAGTAAAAATAAAAATCATAGCGGCTTTGAAAGCAAATTCCGCTCCCCAGCCTAAATTGTAATGATTGGCAAGATAACCTCCCGCCAGAATTACATAAAGCGTATTGTCAATGTAAATGGATATGGTTCTCCACCAACCTGCCTGAAACCCCCAAAACTCTCCGAGCGCCTCCTGCACCCACT
Source organism: uncultured Oscillospiraceae bacterium (assembly GCA_964530755.1). Taxonomy (GTDB): domain Bacteria; phylum Bacillota; class Clostridia; order Peptostreptococcales; family Anaerovoracaceae; genus CAYRNC01. The sequence goes on from CAZHBR010000177.1 coordinate 1,184, forward strand.
TGTAATAGCCACCCTCCTGAGGACGTGCCGAGCCTAACTCCGAAGCTACAAGTCCCAAGGGGGTACTCCAAATAAAAGGCAAGACAATCAACATGACAAGGGTCAGTCCCGGGCCGGATTCCGGAATCATCTCCTCGATTCCGTAGGCACCTGCAGCACATAGACAGAAAATCATAAACACTACTGTGTGCACCTTCAGATCGTGTTTCTTTATGCCTAACTCTTCAGTGTCGACCTTGGCACCTCGTGCAACATCATTCATTATTCACATCCCTCCTCTGATTAAAAGATCGACAATTCATGCATTAATTTTATCTAATTTTCTGACAACAGGCAAGCATCGCTTTGCTGTGTTGTGTTAATCAGTTTGCTGTAATAATCAAAGCGAATTCAACTGTAATCGACGCGGTAATTCTATAGTATTCGGGTAAGAATAAAAATGAGCAGGGCCCCGGGAACCCCCAGTATCCCTACAAGCACGGACGTAAACAGATTGAGCGGAATCAGTACGCCAAACGGGGCACCCGCAAAATTTACAATCAGTATAAAAATGCCCCCAACTACGCTGTTTGCTATCAATTTTAGAAGGATCCTGATCGGAACCAAGAAAACATAACCGATCACATATAGGACCAGGACACCGAAAGCGTAAGCCAATAGTATGCCGATTTCCATGTGCATATCCATGTATTGCCCTCCCCATAAATAATTAGTTCATCCAATCTTTACCCGCGATATTGTATAAAATATGCCTGAAATGAATAAAATAGAAGATAAATGGGGTATGCCGGATTATGCAAACTGACAACCCGTGGCAAATTCCAAGTGAAAAGGGCGTGAAATTGTGGAAAGAAATTTTTTAGGCATAAGGAGCGCAGCAGACAGGTTTTATCGGCATTTTCTGAACGTTCCGGATGCCCAAACAAGGCAAGAGAGGCTTTTTGCGGAAATAAGAGAGGCGGAAACAGCATGGAAGCTTGCAGAAGGCCGGTTTAACGAAGCAACGGATAACGATTTAATTGATTTTGCCGCATACGATATAATGGCTGCCA
>CAZHBR010000177.1:2245-3556 GCA_964530755.1 uncultured Oscillospiraceae bacterium
AACCCCTCAAACCCGGAAAGCATCGGCTTCAGCATGGCTGCCAAATCCAGATATGAATACCTGATAAAACAGGCAAAGACGAGCAAATAGACGGGTTAAATCGTTCTTCTTCCTTCCATAGCCTTAGCCAAAGTGATCTCATCTGCATATTCCAGATCACCGCCTACAGGGATGCCGTGGGCGATGCGGGAAACTTTGATTCCGGAAGGTTTTATCAACCGGGCAATGTACATTGCAGTAGCCTCTCCTTCGATGTTAGGATTGGTGGCCAGTATAACTTCGTTTATCTTGTTTTGCTGCAATCTTATTATCAATTGCTTCAGATTAATATCCTCTGGGCCGATCCCGTCCATCGGAGAAATTACGCCGTGAAGGACATGATATTGCCCCCTATACTCCCTTATCCTCTCCATGGCGGCCACATCCTTTGGGCTTTCAACTACGCAGATGAGATTTTCCTCCCTGTTTTTATCGCTGCAGATTCCGCAAGGATCCACATCGGTGAGATTGCCGCAAACTGAACAGCGTTTCATCGTTTTTTTAGCAAGAATGATGGCATCGGCAATAGCCTCAGCATCATTTTTTTCCATAGAAAGAATGAAAAAAGCAAGCCTTTGAGCGCTTTTACCCCCAATGCCGGGAAGCTTTGAAAGCTGATGTATTAAATTACCAAGGGGTTTGGAATAATACCGCATCATCCCACCTTTTAAAATCCGGGCAGGCCGAAGCTGCCGCTTATTTTATTCATTTCACTTGCTGTCATCTCTTCTATTTGTCTAAGACCTTCGTTTACCGCCGCAATTATAAGATCCTGCAGCATTTCTACATCATCGGGATCCACAGCCTCAGGCTTCAACTCAATGTTAACGAGCTCTTTTTTGCCGTTTACCGTGGCTTTCACCGCCCCTCCGCCGGATGCGGCCGTAACTTCTTTCTGCTCCAATTCAGCATGCATTTCATCGATCTTTTCCTGCATAACCTGCATCTGCCGGATTTTTTTCTGCATCGCATTCTTTTGGCTTCCGCCTGATTTTTTACCCGCTTTTATTCCCTTTCCCATTGTGACCTCCCGCTATTTACCGATTCTCATTGAAAGCTTCCTGCCTGTAACCTTCTCCATGGCGCTTTCAATCAAGGCTTCATTTTTCTCAACGCACTGCCTTGCAACATCATTTTTGGCTTCGACGAAGAAAAAATCGTCTTCCATGCCTGCAAGACAGCTCCCGTTTTTCAACATACCATATAATCCGTCACCGAGATCCAAATTCAAAAGCACCTTGTTCCAGACCCCTGCTCCGTTTGCACCGCCCC
>CAZHBR010000178.1:0-3530 GCA_964530755.1 uncultured Oscillospiraceae bacterium
AGCCATACTCCCCCTAAATCAAGCCAGTTATCTGGAAGTTCAACCTGCTTTCCCTCCTTGATTTTTTGTTTAAATATACCGTACTCATAGCATATTGACATACCATGGCCGGCCATTCCCAACGATGCGATAGCATCTAAATAGCATGAAGCCAGACGGCCAAGTCCCCCATTGCCCAGTCCGGCATCGGGTTCAAGTTCATAAAGCACTTTGAGATCCTTGCCCATATCGGACAAGGCTTCTGATAAAGAATGCTCAAGACCCAGGTTGAAAACATTGTTCCGTAAAGATGTCCCGGGCAGAAATTCCATTGATAGATAGAATACCTCTTTTTTTTCATGTGCTCCGTTTTCTTCATAATTCATCAGTTTAAGCTCTGACATTATATCCCTGATCACCATACAGGAAGCCTTATAAATCTCGTGAATTCTTGCGCTTTCAGGGTCTTGACCAAAAGTTCGCAGCAATTTTCTCTTTATCCTTTTTTTTATTTCTGCAGCGCTGATATTTATATCCATATTAGTTCCTTCCTTCTAGCAACCCATCGTATATTTTTATGTATTTGATCGCCGAATTTTTCCAGGAATAATTCGACAAAAATGCGTTTCTGACTATTTGCTTCCAACTGGATTCATCGTTAAAAAGAGCCTGTCCTCTTCTGACAGCATAAAGCATATCGTGTGCGTTGATGCTTGAAAAAGTAATGCCGTTTCCTTTTCCGGTTTCACCGTTAAAAGCTTTCACAGTATCCTTTAGACCGCCTGTTTCCCTTACAATAGGCACGGTCCCGTAACGAAGGGCTATCATCTGAGCCAATCCGCAAGGTTCACTTATAGAAGGCATCAGAAACAAGTCCGCCCCGGCATAAATCCGGCTTGCCATTTTCGCGGAAAATGCGGTATTTACAGACATCCTTTTGTGATATTCTTCCCTTTTTCTATGAAAAAACTCCTCGTAAACAGCATCTCCTGTCCCAAGCATGACAAATTGCATGGGTTCCTTCATCATGTCATCAAAAGCCCTGATTACGAGCTCTATCCCCTTGTGTTCTGCCATTCTCCCAACCATAGCCACTAAAGGCATATCTGAATCTTCGCAAAGGTTCAGTTCTTGCTGAAGCGCTTTCTTGTTTAATGTTTTTTTATCCATCGAGTTAATCGAATATTTAAATGCTAAATTTTTGTCCCATGCGGGGTTATAAAGCTTTCTATCTATGCCGTTTAAAATGCCTGTGAGCTTGTACCTGTTCTCTGCAAGTATTCCTTCCATCCCGTGGGCGTAAAATGGAAACAATATTTCTTCGGCATAGGTAGGGCTTACGGTAGTTAAGTGATCACAGGTAACAATCGCACCTTTCATGAAATTTATGTCACCGTTCATCTCCAGCAGACTTTCGTGGGATCTGGAGAGACCTAGAAGATCAGTCAGGATCTCCCTGCCAAATCTCCCCTGATATTCGATGTTGTGAATTGTAAAGACAACAGGAATTTTGTCGTAATATGGATCTTTACCGAATAAAGTCTTTCTGTATACCGGCACCATGGCTGTTTGCCATTCGTTGCAATGCAATATGTCCGGTTTAAAATCTAATTCTTTTATTGCCGCCAGCACTCCCATGCTGTAAAAAGCAAAGCGTTCGCCGTCATCATAGTATCCGTAATTCCTGTCACGATCAAAATACTGTAAATTATCCAAAAAGTAGAAGATGACACCTTTGTATTCCGTTTTAAAAAGCCCGCAGTATACATTGCGCCAGGCCAGGGGAACGGTAAAACTTTTTATATAGGATATCGATGATCCGAAATTCTCTTTAATGCTTTTATACAGGGGAAGGATAACCCTTGCATTCATTCCCTGCCTGTTTAACTCTCTTGGTAGAGAACCGGCTACGTCGCCCAGACCGCCTGTTTTGGAAAAAGGAACCGCTTCCGTGCTTGCAAATAGTATATTCAATTCATCTCCTCTAAACAATGCTGGCCTTTTCTACTACAACCGGATACGTTACATGTCCTGCCAGTTTCCGATTCTCCCTTACGATGACATCCTTATCAAGGATTACATGATCCAACATAACACCCTCTAGAATTTCCGTATTTTGCATTACAATTGAATTCCTTATGACCGCTCCTTCCTGTATCCTCACTTCTCTGGATATGATGGAATTCTCGATCTTTCCTTTTATGCGGCATCCGTCGGATATGATTGAGTTATGTACTTCGCATCCACTATAGTAACGCGTAGGAACGCTGTCTTTGGTCTTCGTGTAGATCGGCCTTCGAAACGCTTTTTCTCTGAATCCGCGGTTCAAAAAATTCATGTTAGCCTGCATATAGCCGGCCACGCTGCTGACCTCAAGCAAATGTCCCTTATATTCATATCCCCGGATGGTTAAATTATTCGCTAATCGCTTTAAAATATCCTCAAAAAAATCATACCTGCCATATGCCATGGCATCTGCAACAAGAGATTCCAATAAAGATTTCCTGATGACAAATACTTCCGTGCTCCATGTCACTCCTTCCTGTATCATATCGTCCATATTAATGATGATATCGTAAAGGCGATTTTCGCCGTTAAAGCGGAGTATGGCCACACCCATTGGCACTGTTGGATAACCGTTTAATTCCTTTGTATATACAGCCGTTATATCTGCATTGGTTTCAATGTGTGTATTAACGAGGTGATTAAAGTCCATGCTGTAAAGAATGCTGCTGCCAGAGAGAATGACATACTCTGCGATGGATCTTTTTATAGAATGCATATTACTTGCCAAAGCTTCGATAGTCCCCCTGTACAGGCCGAGCTTCTCATTTTCAGATCGTGCAAACGGGGTCAGAATTCTAAGACCGCCCCTTTTTCTCATCAGATCCCATTCCTTGCCTGCACCTAAATGATCCATGAGTGAATGGTAATTATTTCTTGCTATCACCGATACGTCATATATATTATCGCTTACAAAATTAGACACCACAAAATCTATCATACGATACTTACCTGCCATTGGCAAGGAAGCAAGAGTCCTTCTTTTCGTCAGCTCTCTCAGGTTCTCTCTGTCTGAATAAGAAAAAATTATTCCAAGAATATTCACGACCCCACCTCCCCCGCTATATCCTTTTCCACCACCGCACCGGCAGGGACAACCACCTTGGGACCGACTTTTGCCTCCTGTCCGACAACAGAAATTTCGCGGTGAATGCTGTCTGTTTCAGGAAGTTTAGAGTATCCGATATGAGAATTGTTCAATATTCTTGCACCGGAGGCTATTATGGCGTATTCTACAACAGCGTTTTGCTCCACTACCACTTGAGGCATTAATATAGAGTTAGAAACTACAGCACCCTCCAAGACTTCAACCCCTGGAAAGATAATGCTGTTTTCCACAGTCCCATCCACAAAACAACCCTCTGCTATGCTGGAATTTGATAGCGAAGCGTGATCACCTATAAACTGCGGGGGAAGGTTGGTGCTTCTTGAATATATTCTCCACGGCGGATCATCAAGTTCAATCGGCACATCGGGATTCAAAGTGT
>CAZHBR010000179.1:0-3508 GCA_964530755.1 uncultured Oscillospiraceae bacterium
CAGGCACTCTATCCAGCTGAGCTACTGGCGCATGCAAATGCCTTCAAGGCACGGTATAAATTATACAATAATCCAACCATCATTGTAAAGCTTTTTAAGAATTTTAGTTTCAAAATGTTAGGGGTTAATCCAATGATAATATGTATTACACACGTTTTTTTGATATAATGGACATTGTAACCCAACATGACATAATTATCCTTAAAAGATGAAGGAGGGAGCCTATATGTATACATGTGGTCATTGCACTAAAATAGCCTGTGAAACCGGAGATATGGAAAATACGCCGTTAAACTGCCCTTGCAGGGATTCCGAATTGAGAGACACCAGTAAGGAAAAATACGAAGATGAGGAAAACAAACAGATAGCTCTACAAGCGTGCAGAACAGAATATGAAGGCTACTGCAAGCGCACAAGAATTGAAGAAATCATGGAATTTGCAGAGCATATGAAATTTAACAGGTTGTGCATAGCTCACTGCGTAGGGTTTATAAAAGAGGCGGGGCTTGTATCTAACATATTAAAAGCTAACGGTTTTCAGGTCGATACAATATCTTGCAAGTGCTCTATGCTGTCAAAAGAGGAAATGGGCATGAAGCAATGGAAGCTGGAATCTGACTTCGATGGAACATGCAATCCGATAGGGCAGGCAATTGCGCTGGAAAAGGCAGGCTGTCAACTGGCGATAATAATGGGTCTGTGCGTAGGCCATGACACCCTTTTCATAAAACACTGCAAACTGCCTGTAACATATTTAGCGGTTAAGGACAGGATGATGGGTCATAATCCTTTAGCCGCCATTTATCTGTCCGAAGGTTATTATCATGATCGTTTATATCCTCCTACAAGAAAAAAAGGAATGATAAATGATTAAAGGGCATCAATAAACAGGTAATTTGTGCAGCAATATTGTGAAAATGATCATCCCTAACAAAGCGAAGGGATATGTTGCTCCATAACCTGCCGCAGGGTCATCACTGTCTAAAGCATCTATTGCAGCACCTAAGCCGGGAGTGGATGTCATCCCTCCGCAGATAGCCCCCGCCAGCATAACCCAATTTAATTTAAATACATAGCGACCTACAAAAAAGCCGGCCAAGATAGACAGCATACCTATTAACAATGAGGCTAATGCCAGAATTACACCTGATTTCATCAAAGTATTGAAGGCCATAAATCCATACTTTAATCCTACAACAGCAAGGAAGAATGCCAGGCCTATCTCGCGTATCAAGGATAGCATTTTAGGCTCCATTCTAAATGAAATCGGACCGGCTTTTCCTATATATCCCAGTATAAGTCCCATAATCAAAACTCCGCCGGTAGCACCCAGACTGAAATAACCTATCGGACCCATGTAAATTTCCAGGCTGCCCATAAGATACCCCGTTATACATGTCAGTGCAAATGAAATCAGGCTGAAACCGGCTTCGGGTGAAGATAATGCAACCCTAGAGTCGCTCGCCTTATGCATTTCTTCAATGTACCATCGCTTCTCTTCCTCTATATCCATTTTAAAAAGTACCGGTAGAAAATTTACAGCAAGAATAACTATAATTACACCGAAGGGATAGCCAATGGCATGACCGACTCCGACGCTTGCCTCGGCTTTGTTAACATATATTTTTTTCTGTTTTTCGCTCAGATCCCCAACATTCTCCAGGTCTGAATACCCTGCAGAATCTATAAAGGATAATATTTCTTTTTGTTTTTTCACATCGTATAATGAATAGTTGTTTACGTAGCTTTCTGCATGATTTTTGCCCGCTTCAAGGGCAGCCCCAAGCCCCGGTAAGCTGGTCAATGCGCCGGTATATACTCCCGCAGTTTCATAGGGATTTGCGTTGTGTATCAGCAATGTAGCTCCAAAAGTAGATGCTGCTCCCGCAAAGGTAATCAATATACCTAAAGCTACAAATTTTACGCCGTATTTTTTTAAAACAAAGCCTATATCTTTTGCTGCAAGCAAGCCTACCGCCGCTACAAAGAAAACCAGAGATGCATTAAAAAAATAGGGGTGAATGACTCCGTTTTCGACCATTCTTACTGCAGTATCATAGCCTGGGGAGATCCTCCCTTCCCCTATAATATTCATACCGTACCTATATACCGCCCATCCGATCAACAGTCCGGTGAACAAGGTACCGGAAACACCCAGGTTAAACCTTTTGATCTTGATTATGCCTAATAGCAAGCCTGTAGATACCGTAAAAAACATCAAAATAAAAGGGTCCATTGCTATATTCGTTATATCGAACTTCATGCCACCCTCCTGATTCAGTAATTACCTGATCAATATGTCTCAATCAATACTACTTCAATCCGAAGGAATGTGCACGTGTTTTTGTCAATAACCTAATAAATTTCCTGCAAAATTTCCCCAAAAAGCGAGCATTATTACGATAGCAGTGCTGACTATAATACCTGCTTTGAACATATCCCACATCGTGTAGTGATTTTTTGTATATGTTATTAAAGGTACAGCGTCAAGGGGAAGAAGCAGGCACATTCCCGCCATAAAGCTCAGCGTTATAATAAAGGTTACCGGGCTGTGGGACATGGCCTGGGCTAAATCGATCAAGGGCTGTGCCCCAACGGCGACGATGGCTGGACCTATCGGCAAAACTAAATGAATGAGATTTAAAAACATTCCGATTAGTGCGATTAGCGGTATCATACTCATATTCAACAGGCCTGTCACAGCTTCATTCATAAACCAGCTGCTTACCCCTGTAGCGGCAACAGCCGCTCCTATTGAAGAAACACCGCCTATCATAATCACTGCGTCCCAGCTTACGCCCTTCATAAAGCTGTCCCAATCCAATATATCGATTCCCGGAATGAACATGCTTATAAGGCCTGCCAGCGCAACTATGGTGATGTTAAAAGCGGGAACCCACGTACCGGCTATCCAAAATCCCATCATCAGCAAAAGTATAACAACTAATTTTTTTTCCTTAGCAGTAAGCGGTTTGTCGATCTTTGTCTTGCTGATGATAATTTCTACCGATTCTTTACCGATTTCCATCGGCTTAAACAGCTTCATCAATACAAAAACGGTGAAGGGAACCGAAAGAATTACTATCGGTACTCCGTAAAGCATCCACTCTAAAAAAGAAATAGATGTGCCCGTGGCGGATTCCAAAAGATCCAACGCAAGAATGTTAACCGAACTCCCTGCAGGGGTTGTGAGCCCCCCTATCATAGCCCCAAACGGTATTGCGATCATTAAGGTTTTAGTCAAGCCTTCCTTCCTTGGCCCCTCTTCCAAAGGATCAAGCATGCCCAAGGCAAAACCCATAAATACAGCACATGCCGGCACATTAGAAATGAAAGCAGACAGCATTGCAACAGATGATGTCATCGCAAGCACCACCTTAAAAGCACCCCCTCCCGTCTTTCTTAAAAGGAAATTTGCCATGCGGTTTATGAATGAAGTGTTCATGACGGCTATCGACAGACCATAAGAGGCGATGACGAAAAAGAAAACCGAATTGATGAAATTAGT
>CAZHBR010000180.1:0-1535 GCA_964530755.1 uncultured Oscillospiraceae bacterium
AGCACCGCCGTGAACGTTTGTGATATCCCTGTCAAAGGGGATTTCTCTCTCAACCGCTAAATATTGCGCCGCAAAGGCTTCGTTGAGCTCGATAAGATCGATATCCTTCAAGGTCATCCCTGCATTCTTTAACGCTTTATTTGTAGCTTCAACCGGTCCAAGCCCCATATATTTCGGATCCAGACCGTGGCTGGCATAACCGCGGATAACCGCCATGGGCTTAATTCCCAAATCCTTCGCCTTTTCTTCTGACGTCAAAACCATAGCTGATGCAGCATCGCACAATGCGCAGCTGTTTCCTGCTGAAATGGTTCCGTCCTTCTTGAATACGTTGGGCAATCTGGCCATTTTTTCAAGGCTGATATTCTCACGAGGAATTTCTTCGGTATCAAACATCTCCGTAGCTTTTTTAACCCTAACTTCTACAGGGAGGATCTCATCTTTAAATCTTCCTTCAGCAACTGCTTTTATCGCCTTTTTGTGACTTTCCAGCGCAAACGCATCCTGCTCTTCTCTTGTGATTCCGTATTTGTCTACCAAAAGCTCGGCTGTGTTCCCCATGAGCATGCCGGCTAATTTACACATAAATCCGTCTTTATGTAGAACATCTGCCGCAGGCTTATCGTTCATTCGGAAGCCCCAACGGGCATCCTGCAGAATATAAGGGACGTTGCTTGATGATTCAGTTCCTCCTACGACAAGCACATCGGCATCTCCGCTTTTTATAGTCGCCGCACCGATGCATACAGCCTTAAGGCTGGATCCACATCTGATATTGACCGTATAAGCTGTGGTCTCTACCGGCAGACCACCGTTGACGCTGCAAATTCTCGCTACATTAGGACCGACCCCAGCCTGCCAGCCGCATCCGAATATGAGCTCCTGTACATCCTCGGGGGAAATTCCGGCTCTTTTAATCGTTTCGTTAACTACCAGAGCTCCAAGCTCGGAAGCTCCAACCTTGGCAAGTTTTCCTCCAAAGCTTCCTCCTGCTGTCCTGACGGCACCTGCAATCACTATTTTCTTCATTGTTAATCCCTTCCTTTCTCCGGATAGACCGGTATCTGACTATTTTTCCAATAAAACTTTAAATTGTTCTTTTAATTTTGGAAGCGCTTTATGCAAGTCAGCACAGATTCCCAAATTGGCAACTTTAAAGATCGGAGCCTCGGGATCCTTGTTTATGGCTACAATAAAATCTGAAGTCTGCATGCCTACAAGGTGCTGGATTGCCCCGGATACTCCGCAGGCTATGTAAAGCTTTGGCGCCACGGTTTTCCCCGTCTGCCCGACCTGCCTATAATGCGGAACCCAGCCTGCATCCACAACGGCACGGGAAGCACCGGCAGCACCGCCTAATACTTCAGCCAGCTCTTCTATCAGATAATAATTTTCAGGGCCGCCTATACCCCGGCCTCCGGTTACAATAATGTCCGCCTCTTCCAGGTTGATGGTCTTTGCAGTATGCTCTACAATTTCTTTTATCTGATAAAAGATGTCATCTTCGTTGATTTCGGGATCGAAAGTGATTATCT
>CAZHBR010000180.1:1545-3492 GCA_964530755.1 uncultured Oscillospiraceae bacterium
TTCTATCGTAATCAGGCGTGAGCTTTTTCATCACGTTGGGCCTCACAGTAGACATTTGCGGCCTGTGATCTGTGGTAAGAATGGTTGCCATTATATTTCCGCCAAAGGCAGGACGTGTTTGATTCAACAATTTAGTTTCCGGATCTATCGTCAGTTCTGTACAGTCTGCCGTGAGACCCGTATAGACTCTTACTGCTACCCTTGCGGCAAAATCCCTGCCGTCATGAGTCGCACCGAACAAAACCACATTAGGCTTAAACTCTCTTATGAGCTGTGCAAAAGCGGCTGTGTATGGTCCTGTACTGTAATTCTCAAATATTTCCCCATTTACGTAATAAACTTTATCCGCAGTATAGGCAAAGCAATCCTTGGACAGATCTTCAACATTATGACCTATCAGGACACCGGCCAACTCTTCACCGAGTTCATCTGCCAGCTTCCGGCCTTCACTGAGAAGCTCCAGGGTTACGCTTGCGATTTTATCCTTGCGATGCTCAACGAATACCCATACCCCTTTATATTCTTCCTTATTGATTCCTTTTTCCGTGGTTACCTGCTCAAAATCGATAGCTTCAGAAGGACATGAATCAACACATGCTCCACACTCTACGCACTTATCTGTTATAACCGCGATCCCGTCTTCCATCACTATGGCACCGGGATAAGGACAGCTTTCTATGCACAATTCGCAACCGATACATTTTTCCTTATTGATACTGATAGACAATAACTTCACCTCCCTAAACGATTTTCTCTTCTCTAAGCGATGCCACAAGCTCTTTCAGTGCATCATCCATTTCGCCTTCTATGATCCTTCCGCCCTTTCTTGGGGCGGGGGTAAATGTTCTTTTTACTCTTGTCGGAGATCCATCCATCCCGTAACGGCCCTCTTCCATATCAAGATCAGCCGCAACAAGATTCTTTATCTCCGCCTTCAAGCTCTTCATAGTTCCAAGCATTGAAGGAAGCCTGGGAGGCGTAGCTCTTTTGTCTATGGTCAACACGGCCGGAAGCTTAGTTTCAATTATTTCATAGCCGCTTTCCACACCGCGCTCAACCTCGATTGTTTTATCAGTTACATCCAATATATTTTGCACATATGTAACCTGAGGAATCTTAAGGTGCTCTGCAACCCCTGGCCCGACCTGGGCGGTATCTCCGTCTATGGCCTGCTTACCGCACATTATAAGATCATAATTCCCCAGCTTTTGTATGGCCTTAGCCAAGGTATATGAGGTGCTCCAGGTATCCGAGCCAGCAAAGGCCCTGTCACTTACCAAAACAGCCTCATCAGCACCCATTGCAATACATTTTCTCAGTGCATCCGTTGCCTGAGGCGGCCCCATTGTTACGATTTTAACCTTGGCACCATTTTTTTCCTTGATCTTCAAAGCTTCTTCGACTGCGTACTCATCAAAGGGATTCACGATACTGGGTACCCCTTCTCTTACCAGAGTACCTTTTTCCGGATCGATCCTAACCTCTGTAGTGTCTGGTACTTGTTTGATGCATACGATGATTTCCAAAACCATTCCCCCTTTGACATCTTATTCGATAATTCAGAATATTTAAGCGGATAAATGTGTGAATTTAATTTATTGTATTAACAATATAACCTTCTGTCAAGAGGGATTTTTAAAAAAATACAAATGTTGATATTTGAACGTTCGAAGAGTACCCTCCTATTTTTTCCGTTTTTCATCCTTTCTTTGCTATAATGTTTTTGTAACTTTTTTACATTGGCATTTTGACCGTTATAACGCACATGCACCATTTTCACCTAAGCTTGAATTTGAGGTATTTTACAATAAAATTGATAAGGTATTTTGGTTGACAAGCCCCCCCTACAATGCTAAAATCGTATATGCCAAACTCAAAATGACCTGAAAATTATGCTTCGTTAGCTCAGATGGTAGAGCACCTGACTCTTAATCAGGGTGTCCCGGG
>CAZHBR010000181.1:0-3479 GCA_964530755.1 uncultured Oscillospiraceae bacterium
CCAGGGGCAGGCACCTATATTTAATGGACCCGGGACCCCGATAGCCCCCCTTATGCCGGGTCAGGGGCAGGCACCTATATTTAATGGACCTGGGACCCCGATGGTTCCCTCACCCTATCCGGTTCCCGCAGCCCCTGCACCGGAGCCAATCCCTTTTCCTCCGGTCGAAGTGGAGCCCCCCGCACCGGTAACTGAACCTGCACCGCCCTCATTGGTACGCCCCATCGATTTTCCACTGCCTGAGGGCATTGTTGTAGGTACACAAACGCCCACGGTTGTCCCTACACCGCCCCATTACCTGGTCCCGGGAAATCCATTGCTTCCCGAAGAATTCAAAGAAATTTTAACTTATGAAAACATGCAATATTTGAATGGATTTATGCGAACTCAAATAGGAAAAGAATGCCTTGTCTCGCTTAATGTCGGCACAGGAGGCCTTATTGCATCCAGAGTGGGATATTTAATAGGAGTCGGAATTAACTACTTTCTGCTGCAAGATCCATGCAGCGAAGAGATTTTGGCCGCTGATTTCTATTCGCTTAGAATGATCCAATTCTTTGGAAAGCGCTGTCCTGTTAACTTGCTGATTTAAAAAGATATTATCATTTCTTCACCCGGAAAAGAAGCCTGGCAAGTTTCTTCCCATTAAAAGGAATTAAAGGATAAAGATAAGAAGTTCCCGTTATGGTTTTCGTAAATGCCAGTATTGTAATTACAAGAGCCAAGGCTATCAAGAAACCCCATAACCCTAAAAATGCCACACCTACAAGAAGGAGCACCCTCATAAATTTATTGGCATAGGATAACTCGATACTGGGCTGGGAGAATGCTGCCAAAGCAACCACTGCCATCAGCAGTATGCTTTGGGGTATAAACCAGCCCGCTTCAATTGAAAGCTCTCCTAACAGCAGGGCACCTATAACAGACAAGGACATTCCAAGTGAACTTGGTGTATTTAACGATGCTAATTTCAATCCATCTACCGCTATTTCCAGTATGATAAATTGCAAAAACAGCGGAACATCATACGCCTCCTTTGGCATGATGAAGTCCAAGTGTTGGGGAAAGGCAAATACACCGTTTTCTAAAAGCAGATAAACCGGGGTTATAAATAGGGATAAAAGCATAGTTACATTGCGAACAAGGCGCAGATAATTACCGGGAACAGCGGGAAAATAGAAATCATCAGCATCCTGTAAAAAATCGAACACTCCGGTGGGTAGGATGATTGCGGTAGGACTGTTATCTACCAAAATAACGAAGCTCCCCTCGGTAAGATGCGCCGCAACTACATCCGGCCGTTCTGTATAGCGAATTTTAGGAAAAGGATTCAGCCATCTATACTTATCAAGGGCCTCCACGAGGCTTTGATCACCCACTGTAAGAGAATCGGTCTTAATGGACCCGATCTTCGCCTTAATGTCTTTTACCGCATCGTCTCTTGCTAAGCCCTTAATATAGCCGATACATACATCTGTCATGGAGAATTCCCCTACGGTCAACAGATCGAAAATGAGCCTGGGATCCCTGATTCTCCTTCGAATCATCCCAGTATTAAAAAGAACTGTTTCTACAAGTCCATCCCTTGCACCCCTCAGCGCTCTTTCTTTATCCGGTTCCTCAATGCTTCGTACCGGATGTGTTCTAACCCCGATAAGAACTATATTGTCGTAATCTTCGATTATTAAAGCTGCCTGGCCAGAAAAAACCCCTTTGACGATTTCATCTTTATCCGAGGTAACCGAGACATCGGCGTAGGCTATTTCAGATTTAATGAAGTCGGTTGAAGTAGGCAGCATATCCATCTCTTCCTGAGTAATCTTCAATATGTCCCTCATGATTTGCTGCATCAAATCATCCTTGATAAAACCCTCAACGTAGTAAATAAATGTATCCTTTCCCCCCACCAAAATGTTTCTTTCTTTGACATCATAGCTCTCACCGACAGGCAATATCCGGCGCATTTCCTTCACCAGTTTGTTTTCCATTTGCATTTACCACCCTTATTATTGTTATGGGCAGTTTTCCCTATATGGAAAGAATCCATTCCTGCACATAGTAAAATAAGGCACGCCGGGGCCTATTCAAACATAATATATACAATAATGCAAACAGAAAGGAGCATGATAGAATGCCCTCAGTGTTTTTGAGCCCATCTACCCAGGAGTTCAATCTTTATGTAACCGGAGGCGGAAGCGAAGAATATTACATGAACAGGATTGCGGATGCCATGATTCCTTATCTGAACGCAACCGGAATCAGCTACGGCCGTAACGATCCCGAAGGGAATGTAACCACATCAATAAACATGTCAAATGCGGGGGATTTTGATGTACATTTAGCCATTCATTCCAACGCTTCACCGCCGGAGATAGCCGGCACTTACCAAGGTCCTGTCGTATTTTATTATACCTACAGCCCTACCGGACAAAGACTTGCCGAAATCATAGCGAACAACCTTAAAGACATCTACCCTGATCCGAATCTGGTAATAACTATGCCTACCACATCCTTATCGGAACTCCGCCGCACCCGGGCGACGGCGGTATTGGTTGAGGTGGCTTACCATGATAATTATGCGGATGCCCGCTGGATCGAAGATAACATTGAAAATATTGCCAGAAACTTATCGATATCCTTAGCAGACTATTTTGGAATACCCTTTATGACACCCTGATGAAAAACCCTGTCCTTCCTCCACCGTAAATCCGGCTGACTGATATTTGCGGTGGTCGAAGGAAGACACAGCCCCGGCTTTAGAATTCTACCCTCACGGCCCCCCGTTTTTCAGGATCGGAAACCTCAAATAGCGGTTTTTTTCCAAAACGGAATAAGGAGGCAATAAAATTGCTAGGGAACATTTCTATTTTAATGTTGAGCCTTTTGACCATTATATTATAGTTTCGTCTAGCATTAGCAATATCGTTTTCTATCTTTTGAAGCTGGCTTTGAAGATCCAGAAAATTTGTATTAGCTTTTAAATCGGGGTAGGCCTCAGAAAGGGCGAACAGATTCCTCAGTGCTCCCGTAAGCATATTTTCCCCTTCAATTTTTTTCTCCATGCTGTTTGCATCAGCAGCCATATTCCGCGCTTTAACAACCCTTTCCAACGTACCCGCCTCATGCGCAGCATATCCTTTTACAGTCTCGACAAGATTTGGAATGAGATCATACCTTTTTGTCAGAAAAACGTCCATAGTTGCAAACGCCTCTTCTGCGGTATTTCTCAATCTTACAAGACTATTATAAGTGATTGCGATAAAGACTATAATAACCGCCAATAGAATAATCACGCTTATTCCCACAGGATATCCCTCCTCTTTAAAAATAAAAGCCACAATAGTAACCCTTTGCCAAAGGCTGTGATGTAATTTACCGGCCTAACCCAAATAATCATACTCTGATTTTCAAAAAAAAGCGCGTCCGTTTTTTCAGGTTACTTATAACTGCCATATCACCGCCGGATTTAACTTATGTTA
>CAZHBR010000182.1:0-3478 GCA_964530755.1 uncultured Oscillospiraceae bacterium
CTGTGCAAAATTCCAGAAGATTTTCAGCAGGTTTATAGATTTTTCGGATGGAAAAGCTATCACAGATAACAATGCGAACTGGTTAATGGATCTCAACTATGTTCAATTCATCCGCGATGTGGGAAGGCATTTTTCTGTAAACAGAATGCTTACGGCCGAATGTTATAAGCAGCGTTTGGAAACAGGGCTGACATTTTTGGAATTTAACTACATGCTGATGCAGGCCTATGATTTTTTAGAACTGTATCGTAGGTATAACTGTAAAATGCAATTTGGCGGGGACGATCAATGGTCTAATATTATTTCCGGCATAGATCTGGTGCGCAGGAAGGAACAGGTGAAAGTATACGGTATGACTTTCGCTCTTCTTACAACAAGTGAAGGGCAAAAGATGGGTAAAACTCAAAAAGGCGCCCTCTGGCTGGATGCCGATAAAACATCCCCTTATGAATTCTTTCAGTATTGGCGCAATGTGGAGGATGCCGATGTGAGAACCTGCTTGTCGATGTTGACTTTTTTGCCCATGGAGGAGGTAGAAGAGCTTTCATCTGCAAAGGATGAAAAGATCAATGATGCAAAGGAGGTTTTGGCCTTCGAGGTAACAAAAATGGTTCACGGAAATGAGGAAGCGGAAAAGGCACTTCAGGCATCGAGAGCCCTTTTTGCGGGGGAGGGTGATCTTGAGGATGTGCCTAAAACCGCGATATCCGTATCCTTGTTGGAAGGTGAAGGCATCGGCATCGTCACTTTGATCGCTGATGTAAAGCTTGTTTCCAGTAAATCGGAAGGGTTCCGCGTCATTGAACAAGGGGGCCTTCGAATAGATGGAAAAAGGGTGACTGACACAAGGCTGATGGTAACAAAAGAAATGTTTCGCGAGGGCTCAATTCTTCTTAGGAAGGGAAAGAAGACATTCCATATGATTATATTATCCGAATAATTTATCCCTTCCGGATTAATCTGCAATCAATGACCGTTTCAGGTCATTTTTTGATTGTTGATGCATTCATTTAAAAGTTAAATCTTTATTAACAACGGAACTTTTACTGACATCGTGCGTCTAAATTATGGTATAGTTACGGGGAATAAAATGAATTCAGGGGACAAAATATGAAGCCGTTTATAGAGATGAAAAATGTAAGGAAAGTATACCGGATGGGAGATGAAAAGGTAATTGCCCTTGATGATGTGAGCATAAACATCGAAAAAGGGGAAATTCTTTGCATTGTAGGTACATCCGGCTCTGGAAAATCCACATTTCTTAACATGCTGGCCGGCCTTGAAAAGCCTACCAGGGGGGAAATCTACGTAGGCGGCATACCCATACATAAGTTAAATGAAGAAAAGGTCACTTTGTTTCGCCAAAACAACATCGGTTTTATCTTTCAATCTTACCATCTTTTGCCCATGCTTACGGCCCTGGAAAATATAGGGCTTCCGCTGATATTCAGAGGAGTAGATAAAAAAATAAGGGAACCTATGGCTTTGGAAATGATGGAAGCGGTAGGTCTTTCGGGTTTCGTAAGAAGAAAACCGGGCAGAATGAGCGGAGGACAACAGCAAAGAGTGGGTATCGCCCGGGCATTGGTGGGTAACCCGAAGCTGATCTTTGCAGATGAGCCTACAGGAAATCTTGATACGGCGACTTCTAAGGAGGTTTTGACTCTAATGACGGATATGGTGAGAAAACACAGGCAAACATTGATAATAGTCACTCACGATCACAGCATAGCCGCTTTTGCCGACAGGGTGGTAACTATTGAGGATGGTAAAATAATTCATATTGAAGGCCGGGAAAGGGATGACGATACGCCGGCATTTGGGTAGACAGGAGGGAATGATAGAATATGAACAGGCGATACATAAAGGCGATACGAGCATTTGCGCTCATATTTATGATAGTGGCCATAGTTACGCCAAACACAGCCTGCCCGGCTTATGGTGCCGAGAACGTTCAGGTGAAAATGGAACAGACAGGAGGATTTTTTGCTACACAAGGCGATTCTAACGTGCCTTTGAAGGTACGGGTCACAAATAACAGCAATGCGAAGATATCCTTTACGCCCAGTATCGGCCTTTCTGCAACGTCGGGGCCCCTTACCGAACAAAGACCTAATACGGGCACGATTTCTTTAGGCAGCGGTCAGTCGACTGAATTGGTTTTTACTATAAACGTATCAGGAACAGCTTCTGTAGGTACTCATACGATCGATGTCACTTTGATTGATAACGGGCAGGTGCTGCGTTCGAGCATCGCAAGCATTCAGGTAGGAAAAAAATTATCGGCACCGGTAACAGGTAACGATGAAACTTATCTGCCTGCCGCGGACCTGATCCATTCCCTTAGTCCGGCAGATTCTATTGTTGCAGGAGGCAACAATAATTTCACCTTAACATTTGTAAACCGGGGCAACACGCCTATGAAGGATGCAAAGGTTACTATATCATTGCCGGAAGGGCTTTCGGTGAATAACGCCTCATCAACCCTTTATGTGGGATATGTGGGGATAGGGGACACAAAATCTGTAACCTTTCCCATCGCGGCCGACAGCGACCTCGTAAGCAAGAACTACCCTATTTCCGTCAGGATTGATTTTTACATAGCAATAAGCAATTCACAAAGCATTGAACAAACCCTTTATGTTCCCGTGAGCGGACGGGGAGGGGCGGCCGCCAACGTAGCGATTACATCCATCAGCGCCCCCATGCAGGTCGCGTCGGGAGATGATTTCAGTTTATCCTTCAAAATCGAAAACCGGGGGGCCTCCGATACAGGCAGGCTCAGGATTTATACTGAATCTCAGGATGGGCTGCCTAACAGATCTCAAAACATTTTTCTTGATCCTGGGATAGGAAAGGGCGAAAGCAAGGAATTCTCCGTCACTTACTTCAGTGAATCTTCCGTCGCAGAGAAGAATTATCCGATCAAGATAGTGGTTGAACCTGCCTCAGGTGGAAAAGAGGGTGAAAGCGTATCCCAGTACACGGGGGTATTTATTAAAAGGATAGGAAGCGGGAGTATAAAGACTCCACAGCTGATGGTAAGCAGTTATTCTTTTGGAGGATCCTATGTACAGGCGGGTGATGAATTTAACCTCGCTTTGAAGCTTTATAATACCAGTGGAAGCCATGATCTGGAAAATATAAAGGTGACCGTGGAATCCGCGGACGGGACATTTATCCCTGTTCGTTCAAGCAATTCCTTTTACGTAGAAAAAATAGGCCATAAAGGTACGGCTGATCACAGCATGGTATTCAGCGTTAAGCCGGATGCAGAACAAAAGACCACCTCTGTAAACTTAAATATGTCCTATCAGGATATGGGCGGGAATGAATATACAGCGAATGACGTAATATCTATTCCTGTCATGCAGGAGACCAGGTTGGTAATAGATGATATCGTAGCGCCCCCTGAATTGTATGCCGGCATGCAGACAGGATTAAATGTTCAGTTCTACAATATGGGTAAAACTACCCT
>CAZHBR010000183.1:0-3468 GCA_964530755.1 uncultured Oscillospiraceae bacterium
CAAATGTGTCCAGGGTGGAGCTATCCACCGTTATGATGCCTTTTTCCCGAGTGACCCGGCAACCCATCTCTTTCAAAATTTCTGCCATAGTCCTCACATCGGAAAGATCGGGGCAGTTTTTTATCACGCATTCAGATCCTGATGCTATTACGGCTGCCAGTATAGGAAGCACTGCGTTTTTCGCCCCTTTTAGACTGTATTCTCCCTCAAGTTTTCTCCTGCCGCTTATGTGGTAACAATCCAAGCAATCGACACCTCCGTAAAAGCAAATAGAGCCTTAATCCAACTACTTTTATAAAGCCATACTATGCCCTTGCAGTAGGTTTTGTGCCTGCTTGCAGCCCCAGGTGGTCGTAAATCACGTCCACGCTGTCGGTTCTGCCTACGCTTTGGCTTGCTTTTGCCATGCTGTTTAATGCCTGCCGATTGCCCATGAGCCTCAGGATAGTTCCCAGTAATTTCTCCTGTGTCAGCTCCTGTTCCTTTATTATAATTGCACCCCCGGCACTTTCTGCCACCTTCGCATTGTAATGCTGATGATTCCCCGTTACATTAGGAGAGGGTATCAGTATTGAAGGTTTTCCGCAGGCGGTGATCTCCGATATCGTTAAAGCCCCCGCCCTGCTGATGATAAGATCGGCCGCAAAGAAGTATTCGTAAATGCTTTCCGCATACGGAAGAATTGAAACCGAACCACTTTCATTTATTGAAACCCCTGAAGCCTCAAGGCCCCGGATTATTGAATCATGATAACGCTCCCCGGTTATAAAGACCAGTTTCGTGTTCTCAATACCCACTAGTGACGGAATTATATCTAAAATAGCGGCATTCAACCTGTCTGCACCAAGACTGCCGCCAAAGCACAGCAGCATAAAATCTTTAGAGCCTATGCCGAGCTTCGCTCTGTAATCGATAAGCCTTGATACGAAAAATTCTTTACGTATTGGATTACCTGTTACAATTACCTTATCCGGGTGCCGAAAATAAGTGACAGACGACGGAAAAGCGGTAAATACTTTTTTCGCATACCTCTCTAAAAGCCGGTTTGTAATGCCGGGGACAGCATTTTGTTCATGCACATAAGCCCTGACCCCTTTTTTATACGCCTGCCGAACGACCGGACCGCATACGTAACCGCCGGTACCTATTACAAGATCAGGACGAAAAGATTCTATTATTTCTTTTGCCTGCCTGCTGCCCCTGATCAGATCGGCAGCGGTAAAAATATTCTTAAAAAAATTCTTTCTGTCTATGCCTCTTGATTTTATGAGGCGGATCTCATATCCGTGCTTTGGAACGATGTCCTTTTCCATGCCCCTTTCCGTACCGATAAACAAAATGCGGGCTTTCGGATGTTTTCTTTTTATTTTATCTGCGATAGCGATGGCGGGATAGATGTGTCCTCCGGTACCGCCGCCTGTCATGATGATTTTCATTGGTTTTGCAAGGTCATCCATGACAATGGTCATAAAATAGATTGCCTATGGACAATCAGCCTTGCGGCCTCCTTTCCCCAAACGGATTGCAGCAGCCGATATCTTGCCTCATGCTGCCGAATGACGTGAAATGTTTAGCAGGATTCCGTAAGAACCCATAAATAACATCAAAGCATTGCCCCCGTAGCTTACAAAAGGTAATGTGATTCCGGTAGGAGGCATAGACGATGTGACAACGGCTATATTTAATATAACCTGGACCGACAGCATAATGGTTATGCCTGATGCCAGCAATGTGCCAAACAGATCAGGCGCATTTAACGCTATGTGAAACCCTCTCCATATGAGTACAATATAACAGAAAATCAGTATAAGGCAGCCTATAAAGCCCAGTTCCTCGCCTATGATTGAAAAAATAAAATCGTTTTGCGGCTCAGGAAGGTAAAGAGTTTTTTGTATGCTTTTTCCAAGGCCTACTCCAAACAGACCTCCTGACCCCAACGCCAAAAGAGATTGAATTACCTGCCATCCGCTTCCTAAAGGATCTTGAAATGGATCTATAAACCCTGTTATTCTCTTCATCCAATAACCTTCTTTATCTATCAGTATCATCCCGAAAATTCCTGTCGCCCCGAGGATACCAACAGAGATCAAATAGAATATGTTCAGGCCCGCAACGAACATCATCCCTATAATTATAGCGCATACAGTTATAGCGGTAGATAGATTCGGCTGATTAATGATCAGCGCAAAGTAAAGACCGCAAAGCAAAAGCAGCGGTAAAATACCCCTTGTAAACGATCTGATTTTTTTAGGATCCCTTGACAAAAACCATGCAACGAATATTATTGCACATATTTTTGCAACCTCGCCAGGCATTATTGTAAAATTGCCTACACCTATCCACCTCGTCGCATAATTTCTTGTTACGCCCAGGGGAGTAAAAAGCAAAACCAATAATACAATGCTCACCGTTAAAAGCACCGGGGCAAGGCGGCTGTATATGCGATAATCGACCAAGGCGGCGGCCAGCATGACGAAGGCCCCGAATACCGCCCATTTAATATCATCCTTTAAGTAGCCATAGGGATCTCCCGTTTCACTTATGGAGCTGTAATAGCTGGCACTAAATACCATGATAACGCCAAATACAACCAGCCCCAATACCAGTATGGTCAGAATAAAATCTCCCTGCTTCATCTTTCTTTTACGTTTTTTAGACATGCTAAACCCCGTTATTTTAGCGCTTGACAAGATTAGCTACGCAACTTTTAAAGTGATCTCCTCTTTGTTCAAAACACGTGTACATATCCCAGCTGGCACAGGCGGGCGAAAGCAGAACCGTATCTCCTGGTGAAGCGGCCGTAAACCCCTTGCTTACGCTCTCCTCCATATTTTTGGACATGATAATATCATTATTATAGCCCATGCTTCTCGCTTTTTCCCTGATCATCGAGGCTGTTTTACCCATCAAAATCAGCGTTTTCACTCTCCCGTCAAAAGCCCGGATGAAATCATCAAAAATTGAGCCTTTGTCGTACCCCCCCGCGATTAAAATTATCGGCCCGGAAAGCGCATTCAGCGCTTTGATAGAAGCGTCCGGATTCGTCCCCTTAGAATCATTTACAAAGTTTATTCCCTTTATCTCTCCGCAATATTCCAACCGGTGGGCCACGCCGCTGAATCTTCTCAGCACGGAACCGATGACCCCTGGATCGATACCGGAAAAATAGGCTATGGCAGACGCAGCCAGAGCGTTTTCCAGATTGTGATCACCCGGTATTAAAAGCTCCTTCGTGTCGCATATTTGAACGAGATTTCCTTCCCGATTCTTTATTACGATAGCTCCTTCTTTTACAAAGCAACCAAAATCCAGGTCATCTTTTCTGCTGAAGGGAACGATTTCAGCCCTGCTTTTTTTTGCTAGCTTTCTGCAAAGGCAATCATCCCGGTTGATTACAGAATAATCTCCTTCTTTCTGGTTTAGAAAAACCCGACCTTTAGCCGCTGCATAATTTTCCATCGTATGATG
>CAZHBR010000184.1:0-3371 GCA_964530755.1 uncultured Oscillospiraceae bacterium
TGCTCTTCCGATCTATATGGCCTGTCATGGATTTTGTGCTGTTTTCAGGGACAGGGTGAAAGATCTTCATATAAGCAGCACAAAATCCATGACAGGCCATATGCTGGGTGCCGCAGGGGCGGTAGAGGCTATAGCATGCCTGCTTGCTCTGCAGGAAGGGAAAATCCCGCCAACAATTGGATACAAGGAGCCGGACCCCGAATGTGACCTCAATTATACACCAGAACCCGGGGTAGCGGCGCATCTTGATATGGCTGTTTCAACCTCGTTAGGTTTTGGCGGCCATAACAGCGTATTAATCTTTCGTAAATCGGGGGACATAGTATAATGAGAAAAATCGACATACAAACAGCATTACCCCATAGAAAACCGATGCTGCTCATCGATGAAGCAGGCGTCGATGACGAAGGAAATGCACTGGGTTTTTATACTGTTACAGGGGATGAATTTTTTTTAAAGGGCCATTTTCCCGGCAACCCGATAGTACCTGGTGTTATATTATGTGAAATGATGGCGCAAACATGCGGGGTATTGTTGTCTGATGCGACAAAAGGTAAAACGCCATTTTTTACAAGCCTGGATAAAGTGCGTTTCAAAAATCCTGTACTGCCGGGCGACCGAATCGAATTTCGATGCGAAATCATAAAATCCAAACCGCCTTTTTATTTTGCAAAGGGTAAAGGGTTTGTTTTAAACAAGCTCTGTATACAGGGTGAATTTTCATTTGCTTTGGTTGACCCGGGAGTGTGATATGAAAAAACGATTTCGTGGCGACCGAAAGGATGCCCGCCGAATCAAAGATCTAGATCCTATGCATCTGTTAATGCCTTATTTCCTGTCTAAACGATGCGATTCCGAAGTACATATGAATATTAAACTGGACATAACCGATGCTATAGAGTATGTCAATAAAAAAAATAGGGAAAAAAACAGCAAGGAGATGAAGCTTTTTCACCTTATGCTGTCTGCTATTGCTAAAACTATCGTATTAAGACCGAATCTGAACAGATTCATATCAGGCAAGCGTTACTATGAACGCTACGATGTATCTTTAGCCTTTGTTGTGAAAAAAGAATTTTCCGATAAGGGTGAAGAAAGTCTTATGATATTGAAAGTCAAAGAAGATATGACTGTAGACAGCATCAGCAGAAAAGTAAATGAAGAGATCGCCTTGGTCAGAAAAACAGGCGGAAACGATTTAGACAGCCTTTTTAATACTTTAGCCGGACTTCCGAGGCCCTTGCTGACATTTTTTTCGTGGATATTGAAAACTCTTGAATACCACGGGAAAATGCCCGGATCCCTAAGAGAAATGGACCCTTATTACAGCACCGTCTTCATCGCTAATTTAGGCAGCATCAAAATCGGTGCCCCTTATCATCATCTGACTGAATACGGAACAAATTCTGTGTTCATAACGATCGGAGAAATACATAAAGAGGCAATCCCTGATCGGCGGGGTGACCTTGCAGTGAGGGATATTTTGGAAATCGGCGTAACTTTAGATGAGCGGATTGCAGATGGCTACTATTTTGCCGGATCAATTAAACTGCTTAAATATCTTATCGGGAACCCGCAGCATCTGGAGAGGCAATTTAACGAAGAGGTGGAATATGATAATGAGTGAGGCACCCTGGCTGAAGCATTATGGCCATATACCCGCGAATTTGGATTACCCTGACTTTACTATGTATGAGTATCTTGAAAGCACAGCAAACATCTATAACGATTTTACAGCCTACGAATTCATGGGTACAAAAGCAAGCTATTCTCTTCTAATAGAGGAAATTCATGAATGCGCAAAAGCATTGAAAGCCTTGGGAATTGGGAAAGGGGACAGGGTTACGATCTGTCTGCCCAATATCCCGCAGGCAGTAATAATGTTTTACGCCATAAATTTGATCGGGGGGATTTCAAATATGATACATCCCCTTTCTGCAGAAGGCGAAATAGAATTTTATCTAAATGAATCAGGAAGCGTTGCAGCAATTACCTTAGACGCTTTTTTTGAAAAATTCAAGGCTGCCCAGGGAAATACAATGCTAAAATATTTATTAATTACTAGCATTAAGGATAAACTTAAACCAGCAGTCTCTGTAGCCTACCAGCTTACGAAAGGGCGTAAAATAAAGAAGATTCCCAAAGAAGCCGATATTATTTTATGGAAGGATTTTTTATCGAAGGGGAGTGAGTACAACCAGGAGTACAAAGCAGAGGCACTTAAGGAAGATCCCGCAGTGATCCTTTACAGCGGCGGAACTACGGGCATGACTAAAGGCATTCTGCTCACCAATTTAAATTTTAATGCTCTTTCGATGCAAACGGCGGCCGCAGGAGATTGCCTTATCCCAGGACACTCAATGCTCTCAATCATGCCAATATTTCACGGCTTTGGACTCGGCATAGGCATACACACAATACTTACAAATGGATGCAGGTGTATTTTAATTCCTGCATTTAGCGCTAAAACCTTCGGCAATCTTCTAAGAAAGAATAAGCCCAATTATATAGCGGGGGTTCCGACATTATACGAGGCTCTTTTGCGGAATGAAAAAACTAAAGGGGTCGATTTGTCCTGCCTGGAGGGTGTTTTTTGCGGAGGGGATACCTTATCCATCGAGTTGAAGAAGAAAGTGGACAAATATCTTTTGGAACACGGTGCAAATACGCAGATTAGGGAAGGATACGGCATGACAGAATCCGTTACAGCCAGCTGCCTGACACCGAAGGATTTTTCAAAAACGGGAAGCATAGGAATACCTTTTCCCGATATGCTCTATAAAATAGTGAGACCTAACACGCGGGACAGCCTGCCCTGCGGTGAGGAAGGAGAGATTTGCGTGCACGGTCCCACCGTTATGCTGGGCTATCTTGGAAATCCTAAAGAGACGGCCTTGACGCTCCAAATTCACGACGATGGTCGAAGATGGCTTCATACTGGAGATTTAGGGATAATGGACGAAGAAGGTTTCATTTACTTTCGTCAGCGCTTGAAAAGAATGATCATTTCATCTGGTTATTCAATCTATCCTTCACAGCTAGAAAACATAATAGAAAGTCACGAAGCAGTCCTTATGGCAACTGTCATAGGGGTGGATGATCCCTACAGAGTTCAAAAAATTAAAGCGTATGTAGTATTAAAACCTAGAATTGTAATATCCGATGCAGTTAAAGGCAGCATATGGGAACATTGCGAAAAGAATATCACCCGCTACGCAATGCCTTATGAAATTGAGTACCGGGAATCGCTGCCGATGACCCTGGTAGGAAAAGTCGCATATACTGTTTTGGAGGCAGAGGAAAGAGAAAAAAACGGCTCTATCAATTAGCCGGGGTTTCTCTATAGCGGGTAAAAAACACTAAAATTACTG
>CAZHBR010000185.1:0-3361 GCA_964530755.1 uncultured Oscillospiraceae bacterium
TGCCCTCTTCATATCCACCTTCATCCAAGGCCAACGAAATTGCGTTTGACGCGCCCTCGGCTTCAGGATGAGGTGCGGTTATATGATATGCGTCACAGGTATTGGCATAGCCGGTTATTATCCCATAAATCTTTGCATTCCTCTTTATGGCATGCTCGCATTCTTCAAGGACCAGCATCCCCGCGCCCTCTCCCATCACAAAGCCGTCCCTGCGAATATCAAAAGGTATGGATGAGTCCCCGGGGATGTTTCTTGTAGACAATGCCATACTGTTTGTAAATCCAGCGATGCTAAGACCGTTTATCGCTGCCTCCGTTCCTCCTGCAATTACAGCATCTGCATAGCCGTGGCGAATGCAGCGAAAGGCTTCTCCCAAAGCATGGGTAGACGTTGCACAAGCGGTAACAACAGGCAGGCAGGGGCCTTTTGCATTAAAGCGTATGGCGATGCTGCCTGATGCAATATTTGAAATCATCATGGGTATAAACAGGGGTGATATCTTCCGCGGGCCGTCGGTTAAAAGCTTTTCAGACGACTTTAGAAATGATTTCATACCCCCTATACCCGAGCCTACATAAACACCCAGGCGGAAGGGATTGATTTTGCCTTCTATTTCACTGTCATTTACAGCCTCTACGGCCGCGGCTACGGCATACTGAGTGAAAGGATCCATTCTTCGGGCTTCGCTTCTTCCCGCGTAATTCAGGATATCGAAGTCTTTAACTTCTGCGGCAATTGTAACTTTATAATCCGATGTATCAAAATAAGTGATGAAATCGATGCCGCAAACACCGTCCATCAGATTTCTTTTAAATGATTCTATTGTGTTTCCTATGGGCGACACAAGGCCCAATCCTGTTATTGCAACATGTCTCACATGCATAATCCTCCATCAATTTGAATGACCTGTCCGGTAATGTAAGCTGCGTGGTCAGATGCTAAAAAGGCAACCAACTTTGCAACCTCACCGGGTTCCCCCATCCGTTTAAGGGGGATCTCCAAAAGGGCGGCGTCCACGACCTTGTCAGTCAAAGCAGCCGTCATATCAGTTTTAATAAATCCCGGGGCAACCGCATTGCAGGTGACATTTCTTTTTGCCAACTCCTTTGATACGGATTTCGTTAACCCTATTATGCCGGCCTTGGCACTTGCGTAATTTGCCTGACCGGCATTTCCGGTGATACCGGCCACCGAAGACATATTAATAATCCTCCCTTGCCTTCTTTTCATCATATGAGAATAAATATGTCGTATCATATTATAAGTGCCTTTCAGGTTTGTTGCAATAACCTTATCGAAGTTGTCTTCTGTCATATTAAGAATCAGACCGTCTTTATTGATTCCTGCATTGTTTACCAGTATATCGATATGATCATATTCTAGAAGTATTTGTTCCATTGTCTTTTTTGTTTCCGAAAACAGGCTTACATCGCATTGATATGCGTTGACCTTTACGTTAAAACCGGCGATTTCCTTTACCGTTTTTTCTGCAGCTAATTTGTTACCGCCGTATATTAGCGCGATATTGATACCGTTTTGTGCAAGCTCTACAGCTATAGCCTTGCCTATGCCCCGGCTTCCTCCGGTTACGATTGCATTTTTATCTTTTGATATCATTTAAAACAACCTCCTTTGCATATTTAAGACCCCAGGAATCCTCTACATTAAAAGCTGTGACATCGGGTTTGATTTTTTTTATCAAGTTCGTAAGTATTTTGCCGGTACCCGTTTCTATGAAAGTATCAACTCCGAGTGCCGCAAGGTTCCTGATAAGCTGATACCATAAAACAGGCGTGTTGACTTGACGAAAAAGCTGAACCGGCGATTCGTATTGTGCCGCAGTCACATTTGAAAATACAGGGATGGACGGTTTAGAAAAGGCAAGCGTTTTGAATTCTTTCTCTAATAAATCTCTTGCCTCATCCATCATTACCGAATGAAAACCGCCGCTGACTGGAAGTTTCAGCACTTTCCCCCCCTTTGCGATAATTCCGTCGCGAAAGATTTCTGAGGCTTCGCCCCTGCAAGAAACGACTATCTGTGTTTCCTCGTTATAGTTGACGGGATAGCAATCGCCTGACAACAGACAAACTTCCTCAACATCCTGCGCGCATAAACCCAAGGCGGCATACATCGTACCCGGATTTTTTTTTGCACATAAATCCATATATTTTGCTCTTTTGAGCACAAAATGAAAAGCTTGCGAATCTGTCAGATAGCCTCCGAAAGCCAAAGCAGGTATTTCACCGAGGGAAAAACCGGCCAGATAGTGAGCAGTTATACCTGTTTCCTCTAAAGCTCTCGCGGCGGCGAGATCGGCGCAAAAAAGACATGGTTGAGTATTGGATGTAACGGAAAGTTCCTCTGCTGTCCCTTCAAAGCATTGCATTGAAGTACCGGGCCTTATGCTGTCAGCCATTGCAAAAACATCGGCTGCAGCTTTTGAAGTCTCGGCTAAATCTTTACCCATGCCGCCTTTTTGTGCTCCCTGACCGGAAAAAACAAACGCTATTTTACCCATTTCCCTGCACCATCCAAAAGTTGTTCCGCCTGTTGAACTACCTCCAGAATTATTTCCCGGGCCGTTTGTTCTTTTTTTATGAGACCGCAGCTTTGCCCTGCCATGAAACATCCTCCTTTTTCATCGCCTTCTTTTACAGCTCTCATGAGGGCACCTGCCCCAAACGCTTCCAGATCCTCAAGAGTTTTAGATTCATCTCTTTCATTTTTCATAAAAGCCCTTGTAAAAGGCGTTTTAAGTGCGCGAACCGGATGACCAAGCCTTTTCCCCGTCGTCATAGTATCTATATCTTTAGCCCTTATGATTTTTTCCTTGTAAGTCTGATGGATCGTGCACTCCTTTGCGACTAAAAATCTCGTGCCCATCTGCACGGCAGCCGCTCCCAGCATGAAAGCCGCTGCCATTCCTCTGCCGTCTGCTATACCACCTGCAGCTATGACAGGAATGTTGACCGTATCAGAGACCTGCGGGACGAGAACCATTGTGTTCAGTTCCCCTATGTGACCGCCTGCCTCGCTTCCTTCGGCTATCACAGCTTTGGCACCGTGACGCTCTACCATTCTAGCTACACCGCAAGACGGTACAACCGGGATTACCGCAATTCCTGCGTCAATCCACTCCTTCATATAGCGTGTAGGAAGGCCTGCGCCCGTTGTTATTACTTTTACGCCTTCATCGATGACCAGTCTTGCTATGTCATCTGCAAAGGGGCTCATCAGCATAATGTTGATCCCAAAGGGTTTATCTGTAATTTCTCTTGTTCTTTTTATTTCTTCTTTTACATGCTTTGCCGGAGCATTGCCTGCGGCAATAAGGCCCAGGCCCCCTGCATTGGAAACA
>CAZHBR010000186.1:0-3357 GCA_964530755.1 uncultured Oscillospiraceae bacterium
TTCTTGTCATTTTGTTTTTAATTGGAAACGGCATTTTTGCTATAATGCTTGTGTGCTTCTCTTTAATGCATGAGCTTTCCCATGCCTTTACTGCAAGAATGCTCGGCTACAGGCCTTTGTGCATTTACGCATGTCTTTTCGGCGGAAAGCTTAAGCTGCATGAGGAGAGTATTGCAGCGGCTGACGGATTGTTGATCCACCTGTCAGGGCCTTTTTCGAATCTGCTGCTTGGCAGTCTGTTCTATTTGCTGGATATCGCTTTTCCTTCACATTATTTCAGGGCGGCTATATTCTCTAATCTCGTGCTTGCTTTATTCAATCTGCTGCCTTTCTATCCCCTTGACGGCGGTAAAGTAATGGGCATTTATCTGTCCCATTTTTTTAATGGGGAGATAGCGGAAAGAATAACATATGTATTTTCGATCTTCTTTATAATAATTCTTTTCTTTTTCGGTATATACTTGATACAATATAGCCTGATAAACGTATTGATCCCGGCAGTGGCGATAAATTTATATTTTGCCGGAAGGAAAAGCTCCCGTTACTCCTACAGCAGGCTGAAAAGTATTTACAAGAAATTGGAAAGGGAAAACAGAGTATGATTCTAAGAGAACAGGACGGGCTTCTAAAAAGAGTTCAGAAGCCGGGAAGATATATCGGAGGAGAGATCAATTCGGTAAAAAAGGATTTAAGCCGCATGGATGTTCATTTCGGCTTTGCATTTCCGGATGCCTATGAGATAGGAATGTCCTATCTGGGCCTCGAAATACTGTATGCGCTGATCAACGGGCTAAAGTACGCCTGTTGCGAGAGGATATTCGCTCCCGGTTCAGATATGGAAATAATTATGCGAACCGATGGGATCCCTCTCTTTACAATTGAAAGCGGGACGCCGGCAAGGGAGCTTGATTTTTTAGGGTTTACGCTTCAGTATGAGCTATCTTATACCAATGTTATCAACATGCTAGATCTTTCCGGAATTCCCATAAGGAGAGAAGAACGGGGGGAAGGTGTTCCTTTTGTAATAGGGGGAGGTCCATGCGCCTACAATCCCGAACCCCTGGCGGATTTTTTTGATTTCTTCGTTCTTGGTGATGCCGAGGAAGTTCTTCCTGCGATTTTAGAAAGATATCGTGCATGGAAAAGCCGCAAAGAAGACAGGCAGGATTTTCTTCTTGATGTGGCGGATATAAAAGGGGTATATGTACCCGGATTTTACAGGCATATTTATTATGAGGACGGCACTATCAAGGATATCGTAAAGTTGAATCCCAAAGCGCCCGATTCAGTGACAAAAAATTGTATTAAGGATCTTAACGCAGCAGTTTATCCGTTAAAACCCATTGTTCCTTTAATTGAGGTTGTCCATGATCGTGCGGTCGTTGAAATATTTCGGGGATGTACGAGGGGTTGTCGATTTTGTCAGGCAGGTATGATTTATCGTCCCGTGAGAGAAAGAACGAAAGAAAAGATTTCAGAGCTGTCTAAACAGCAGATATTAAATACAGGATATGATGAGCTTTCCCTTTTATCTTTGTCAAGCAATGATCATTCAAAGATAGAACCTTTAGTAACGGAGCTGATGAAGATCCATAAGGACGATAATGTGGCATTATCTTTGCCTTCCCTGCGGCTTGATGCATCTTCCTTTAGGATACTGAAGGAGATTCAGGCATATAAAAAAACCGGATTGACGTTTGCCCCCGAGGCCGGCACTCAAAGGCTTAGAAATGTCATAAATAAAACTATAACCGACGATGATATTTATGATTCAATAAAGCGGGCTATGATCCTTGGATGGAACAGTGTAAAGCTTTATTTTATGATAGGTCTTCCTACCGAGGAAGATGAGGATCTAGAAGGGATAGCGAGGTTAGCATCAAATATTATGCTTCTCTCTAAAAAGGCGTGTATACAGCGTGGTAGATTTCAGCTCACCATCAGCATATCCAATTTCGTGCCGAAGGCTCATACTCCGTTTCAATGGGTTTCGCAAGACAGTGTTGAATCTCTGGAGCAAAAGCATGAAAAATTGAAGAAAATGTGCCTCAAAATTCCAGGGGTTCGACTGAACTACCACAACGCGGAGCAAAGTAAAATTGAAGCGGCATTAGCCAGGGGGGATCGCAGGCTGGGACAAGTTATCGTCAAGGCCTGGGAAAAAGGGTGTAAATTTGATGCATGGCGAGAGCATTTTAACTATTCGCTTTGGATGGCGGCTTTCAGGGAAACATCGGTTGATTCCGATTTTTATACCTATAGGCAAATCGATCCAAAGAGCATTCTACCCTGGGACATTTTGTCCTGCGGAGTGTCTAAGAGATATCTTCTATCTGAATGGAAAAAAGGTTTAAAAGAGGAAACAACAAGGGACTGCAGACAAGGATGCACAGCATGCGGAATGATGGATTTTTGCGGGAAGGATGTGTAGGGCTTATGAAGTATATTCTCAAATTCAGCAAGGAAGGTCAAATTAAATATGTGTCTCATCTCGATATGATGCGAATATTCAAAAGGGCCTTTAGAAGGGTTCCCATAAAGCTTTCATATTCGAAAGGATATAATCCTCATCCGCGAATGTCAATGGCTCAACCGTTATCATTGGGATTTGAAAGTGCAGGTGAATATTTAGAGTTTGAAACGGTTACAGATCACGAAGCTTCGGATATCGTGAGGAAGCTTAACAATTCACTGCCTTTAGGGATAGCGGCTCTTAAATGCCGCAGGATTGACCGAAAGAAAACTGCCGCCTCCTTGGTATCCTGGGCCTCTTACGAGATGATTTATAAAAATGGGCGATCGGACCCGGATCCTGTCTCCTTCATGAAAACGGAGCGGGTATTTATAACTAAAAAAAGTAAGAGGGGCGAAGCTGTAAAAATTGATATCAGGCCCTTTGTTTTAGAGCTTAAACGCATCAAAGGCGAAGAAGCACTTAAATTTTCATCGGTGATCAGAGCGGGAAGCGATGCTTATCTCAATCCGGTCGTTCTTATGGAGGCGCTGTTTGACCTGGGCAATGTGTTTTTTGACAGCGTTAACGTCTCTGTCAAAAGAATGGATCTTTTTGATGCAAACATGATTTCTTTGATGGATTTGTGACTAATCAAAAGAGCCCGAATTTTTATCGGGCTCTTTCAGAATCTTTTTTGTTTATTCAGATATTGCTGCAGTCTCTGAGTCTTCGGCGACGACTTCTTCATCGGAATATCTGTGCTCTCCAAATATTCTGTTAAGTACAAATACAATTACGAAGAAAACACCGAATACAGCGGCCATGGGGATCAGAGGATTATCCATGAAACCGGAAAGCAGGAAGCCTACACAGGCTGCAACGGCACATACAACCGAATAGGG
>CAZHBR010000187.1:0-3350 GCA_964530755.1 uncultured Oscillospiraceae bacterium
ATAAGAAAAAAGAATTTCTTGCTATTTTATACTTGACTTTTCATAGCTGGTCTCCCGCCTGATGGCATCAAAGGGGCATACCTGCATGCATATACCACAACCTGTACAGCTTTCCTCTTGTATGGTAATGATATCTTTTGAAATAAGGGCCGGACACCCGGTTCTTATGCAAGCTTTACATCTGGTACACTTGTCCTGATCTATAAAGCAGGGCTTTTTCAATATGTCAAATTCAGCTTTATCTTTTTTGCTCAACCGCTTAAGAGCGCAAGGATATCTTGAAATTATCACCGCGGGCTCATCCTTATCTAGGGCTTCATGAAGCACCCGTCCCATATCTTTCAATATCAGGGGATTGACCGTATATATATTATCTTCCCTTATTCCTATGGCTTTGCATAACATGGGGATGTCAGCTTCCACGGCAGCCTCCCCCATTAACGTATAATCTGTCCCGGGATTATCCTGCTGTCCGGTCATTGCAGTGATCCTGTTGTCCAATATAACCGTCACGCATTTGCTTTTGTTATATACCACGTTCATCAAGCCTGTTATGCCTGAATGAAAGAAGGTGGAATCGCCGATAACCGCTATCACCTTTTTATCCGCCCCCTCTCTTTCAAACGCCTTTGCTGCCCCGTGAGCAGCACTTATGCTGGCACCCATACAAATACAGGTATCCATCGCATAAAGGGGAGCCTGTGATCCTAACGTGTAGCACCCGATATCCCCGGTTATCATTACATTGGGGATTTTTTTAAGGGCATAGAAAAAACCTCTGTGAGGACAACCGGCACAAAGGGTGGGAGGCCGGCTTACGGCCTTCATTTCGGTAAGGGGAATGGATTTGCCTGCACCGCGGATAGCCCTTCTGATAATATCGGGGTTCAGTTCATCCATTTCGGGAATTATGGTTTTACCCATACAATCAATGCCTGCCGCTTTTATATGATTTTCCATATATGGATCCAATTCTTCAATGACATAGAGCTTCTTTACCCTGGCGGCAAATTCTTTTACAAGATTCATCGGCATAGGGAAGCTCATACCTATCTTTAAATAGGAGGCATCATTTCCAAAGACCTCACGGGCGTACTGATAGGCAACTCCGGCACTGATAATTCCGATGTCACTTTTATTGTATTCAATCATGTTAATTGGAGCTTTGTTAGAATAATCCTCCATGGCTTCAATGCGCTTTTTAAGTTTACCGCGCATTATCCTGCCGTTGCCGGGGGTCGCCACATATTTATCAATGTTCTTTTTATATTCGGGGGGAACAGTCTTTTCCCTCTCGCCCAGTTCTACAAGGCTTTTACTGTGACATAAACGCGTCGTCACCCTTAGAAGCACCGGTGTGTCAAATTGCGATGACAGCCTGAACGCCAGCTTTGTATATTCCTTTGCCTCGCTGCTGTCTGAAGGCTCAAGCATCAAAATCTTGGCCGCAGTCGCATAGTGACGGTTATCCTGCTCATTCTGGGAGCTGTGCATACCCGGATCATCTGCGGACACCAGCACGCATCCGCCGCCCACCCCCGTGTAAACAAAGGTAAACAACGGATCGGCAGCAACGTTTACACCCACATGCTTCATGGCTGCAAGGGATCGTACACCTGCAATAGAGGCTCCGATGGCGCATTCCAAAGCCACCTTTTCATTTGGTGCCCATTCACAATGAATCTCGTCTTTATACTTTACCATATTCTCCAGTATTTCGGTGCTTGGCGTGCCGGGATAGGCGGAAGCCACAACCGCACCGGCTTCATAGGCACCCCTGGCAATGGCTTCATTTCCGGTCATCAGTTCCTTCATAGCCGCTATTCTCCTTCTTCATCAAGAATCAATCTCGCCTTATTTTTATATTTCATTTCATTTCTTCTGTCATTATCTTCTGCATACAGCTCTGCCAGCTCTAGCATGCTCTCTCCGTGTGAAGGGTTTAAGGATAAGGCTTTATGAAAGCTTTTGTAGGCCAATTTTCGCTTTCCGATTCTTGAATAGCAAACTCCCAGGTAATAAGAGAGAGGCCACCAACCCTTAAAATTGGTATCAAGGAAAGGCTCCAAAAGCGTTAAGCCCTCTAAAAAATATCCTGTCATAACGGCGTTACAGCCCTTTTCTATTTCTATCGGTTGTTTGAGCTGCTCCATTCTTCCCCTTATCTCTTTTTTATCCTTTGCATTAAGGCTCTTTTTTAAAAATTCCTCCCAGGTCAGCGCCGCCTTCTGATACAGGCCCATATTCAAATAAGCGTATCCCAGGTAGTAATATGCCTCGGAATATCGGGGGTATATTTGTGTTAAAAGCTCGAAATATTCAATGGATTCAGCCTTATACCTGCCAACATACTCTTCATTCCCGCCTGAAAGATACTGCTTGCGGCAAGCTCTGGCATAGCTTACCATAGCATGAATATCATCCGGCCTCAGCATTAAGGCGGCCCGGAACATAATGGTTGCCTCGTCCATATCGCCGGATTCCGCCGCGTCTTTGCCCTTTTTAACAAAACCCTCCAGTGCCCTCTTATTAAAATAGACTCCGATGTATTCAATATATTCGGGTGAATATTTAAATTTCGGATCCATCCCCATTACCCAGGCCATGTTTTCGATTATACGAACTACGTTCAGCCCTTCCTCCTTTTGGAAGGCCTCCATATCCCCCTTTTGTAAAGGGATGGGAACGCCCGCCATAAAATCAAGCTTCCCCGCAGCACGATTTAAATAAGACGGAGAAAATTCATCAAAAACAAACATGCCCATATATTTTTTAAGATACCTTCCCACCCGATCTGATCTCGAATCAAACGGCGGCATCACCGCTTGGATGGATGTACTTTTTTGCCCTATATTATACATTCCAACCTTCTTTCAGCATTCTTTTCTCTGCCTCGGGATTATGGAGCTCGCGTATGTCCTTTAGGATTAAACTTTCAAGCCGTTTTCCTATACCGGGCAGATTTTCATCCTTCCACCAGGCGTATTGATGCAGTATCCTGTAAAGATTTTCCTTGCCGTGAGATCTTTTTTGAAATCCCCTTGAGCAGTAAAAATGCGCAAATTCTTCATAAAAATCAAAGGCTGTCTTTGAAATGGATGCAGCATATTTTATGCTGTTTTCAAAGCCACCTCTATTGTAGTAGAGGTTCAAAACCGTTTCAACCCTTTTTAGGCGTACAAGACTTTCGGCAATGATGTATTTATTGGATATCACTTCGTAAGGTGCTTTTCTTCGAAAGATATAGCCGTGTTCTTTAATTTGCTCAATTATCGGGGTACCGGGGAGCATTTTCAGAAAACCCAGCTGCAGGCAGTCGGGAGACAGTTCATAAATCTGATTGAAAGATC
>CAZHBR010000188.1:0-3348 GCA_964530755.1 uncultured Oscillospiraceae bacterium
AAAATGCACGTGATTTTCTGCCGCAACGTCATGATCTATTTTGACGCCGAAGCAAGGGATAGGCTGATAGCGCGCCTATATGACATCACTGAACCTGGTGGCTATCTTTTTATCGGACATTCTGAAAGCCTAAGCCGCAATATAACCGGATACAAATATGTGCAGCCTGCGGTTTACAGGAAGGAGTAGAGTGCATGGGAGAATTGGGAAAAATAAAGGTGTTGATCGTAGATGACAGCCCACTTTCGCGGCAGATGATAGCCGGGATAATCAGCACAGATCCGCAGATGGAAATAGCCGCTCTTGCTTCCAATCCAAGGGAAGCGAGGGACAAAATCATAACGGCTAACCCGGATGTCATCACCTGCGATGTGGAAATGCCCTTTATGAATGGAATAGAATTTGTTCGCTGGCTCCTTCCCCAGCGTTTTGTTCCTATAGTCATGGTGAGCTCGGTAAGCGATAAGGTTTTTGATGCGATGAGAGCAGGTGCGGTAGATTTTGTGGTTAAACCCGACCACAAGGCGGACACGATCGAAGCCTTCAGGCTTGACCTGATTGAAAAAATAAAAACTGCTTCAACGGTGAAAGATGCTTCACATAAGAAGCTGAAAACGACAACCCCTGTCATCAAGCCGACGGTACAAGGAAAAAACGGAAGGATCATTGCCATAGGAGCATCCACAGGAGGCACTGAGGCTATTTTCACCATTCTTAAGTCCCTTCCCTCCTCCATCTACGGCGTAGCGGTCGTTCAGCACATACCCCCTGTATTCTCAAGGATGTTTGCAGACAGGCTAAACGAGCAAACACCCTTCCAAGTTAAGGAGGCGGAAACAGGAGATTACATAGATCAGGGTACCGTACTCGTTGCACCAGGTGACAGGCATATGAAGGTAAAGAGAATCGGCAGCAGATTTAAGGCTGAATGCTTTCACGGGGATAAGGTCAACGGTCATTGTCCTTCAGTAGATGTTTTATTCGATTCGGTGGCAAAAGAAAGCAGGAACTCTGTCGGAATAATATTGACCGGCATGGGACATGACGGGGCAAAAGGACTTTTGAACATGCGCAGAAAAGGCAGCCGGACAATCGGTCAGGATGAGATGTCTTCAGTTGTATACGGCATGCCGAAAGCAGCTAAAAATATAGGAGCGGTGGAGGTTCAAGCCGCTTTGGAGGACATCCCGAAGGTGCTGCTCAACATGCTTGAAAATAGTTAGTGAAGGAAAGCTGTTATGAGGATACTGATTGCAGATGACGATCTATATACGGGGAAATCCTTGAAAGAATTTCTAAGCGCCTATGGGGAATGTGATCTTACCACGAACGGGCTTGGAGCGTTGGACTCATATCTTACCGCATTAAAAAACAACAGACCCTACCACCTGATATGCCTGGACATAATCATGCCTAAAGCCGATGGCATTAAAACCCTTGCGGCGATGAGGACTCTTGAAAAAGAATATGACATTCCTTTTCAGGACCGGACAAAGATCATCATGACGACGTACAAAGGAGAAACAAAGTTTGTACAAACTGCATTTGACTCCGGCTGTGATGCGTATGCAGTAAAACCCATAGATACAGAACGGTTGGCCATTATGTTAAAAAAGTTTGATCTGACGAAATTTAGTGCTGCCGATTCATGCAGTGACAGATTTACCACAAAAAGTGGTATTGAAGATATGAATTTTGTTCCGACATTAATCGGTGAAGGAAAAAACTACTTCAAAAGTGTTAAATCCCTTTCCCGCTATCAAATTCAGGTATTTATGAGGACCGGGACCGCCATATATTTCGATTTTTACCCGAAATTGAACACGGCCCGCTTTGGCGCTCTAAAGGATAAGGTCATGTTTAACAGCGTCCGAACAGACGGAAAGCAGTTAATATTCGAAAAATCCGGCAAAATCCCCGTAAAAATAACGGCACCCGAGTTTATGGATTTGGTACTCATAGATCGAAGAAAATAAAGACATATACGGACATGCACTTACATTTAACAATAAGAGGAAACCACTATGAAAAATTTAAGTATCAGTAAAAAATTAATCTTAGGCTTTGGAGTCATACTCCTTATGCTGCTTGCAACTGTAGCAATATCTGTTTACAGCATAAACGGTGTAAGCGATCAGATTGAATCCTACGCGGATTATACTCTTCCAAACAGCACCAGCGTATGGGAAATACGCAGAAATACAGTATCGGTCCAAAGAAACATCGCTATAGGCATAACCCAAACTGATTTAGCCAAAAGAGCCGCCTACTTTGATCAAGCACAAGAAGACGGTACATATTTATTAAACATATTAGAGCAATATGCAGATAACCAGAGAGACAACAGCAGGGATGCGAAAATACAGGAAATACGCGATTTAGTCCGAACAGCAGCAAGTTTAAGATTAGAAGTAACAAATCTCCTTAAAACCAATAATGAGGAGGCGCTTCTGAAGGCCAATAAAATATTTGAGGAATCCTATATTCCTGCAATGGATAAAGTCACTGATATTCTAGAGGGGTTTACCAAAACAGCGGACGAACGCGCCGATCAACAGGCTACTGATGCTCGCGATGCTGTCAAGCTTGCATGGGTACTCTTAATAGCCTGCGGCTCCATAGCAGTAGTGCTTGCAATTGTCATGATGCTGTTGATAAGAAGATCTATTCTGAACCCCGTCAAGAAAATCGTAAATGCCTACGATGAAATTTCAAAAGGAAATACCCAGGCAGCGATAGATTATGAAAGCAAAGATGAGCTAGGCAAGATGGCTGATCTGATTCAAAAGACAATAAAAATGCAGGCGGAAATAGTCGAAGACGTAATAGATAAATTTACAAAGATATCTCAAGGAGATCTGCGCCTAAAGGTTGAACTCGATTATCCCGGCGATTATGCTGCCCTTAAGAAAACAATAGAGGATACTGTGGTCGAATTAAACGATACGATGCAGGTCATAAATACGGCTGCAGAGCAAGTCAGCACCGGATCTGCCCAGGTGGCAAGCGGAGCCCAGGCCCTCTCCTCTGGCTCGGCTGAACAGGCATCCTCAGTAGAGGAATTGAGCGCTTCGATAACACAGATTGCGGAAGAAGCCGAAAGCAATTCCGAAAATGTTAAAATAGCGAACCAGGAGGTTGAACAGGCCGGTATAGATGCTGAAAATGGAAACACACATATGGAACAGCTTTCTTTAGCTATGTCTGAAATTGGCAATGCATCAAACCAGATTGCCAACATTACCAAAGTTATCGAGGATATAGCTTTCCAAACCAACATATTGGCCCTCAATGCAGCAATAGAGGCAGCCCGGGCCGGAAGCGCAGGTAAAGGCTTTGCCGTTGTAG
>CAZHBR010000189.1:0-3288 GCA_964530755.1 uncultured Oscillospiraceae bacterium
ATACCCTGCTGGATGGCGAGAACCGGAGCAAAAGGTACTTCAGTTACGGGTACGCCGATGCCCACAGGAGCATCGCTGCCACATGCCACAATGAGCCCTGCGTCCATGAATGACTTCATCTTGTATTCGCCGTCAGCCCTTTCTTTGCCGAGGTTGAAAAGTTCAACTTCATAGTATAATTCGCCTTTTTCAAACCAGAAAGCGGTCGGGATAACGATAACACCCAATTCCTTCATTCGAAATATATCTTGGTCGCTGCAAAGCTGGAGGTGTGCGATCAAATGCCTGCTGTCTCTTTTCCCGTTTTTTTCTGTTGCATAAGCAAGTCCGTCAACTGTATAACGAACAGCTCTGTCGCCGATTGCGTGTACATGTATTTGGTATCCATTCCGGTCTGCCGCGCTGCATATTCGATTAAAGTAGTCTAGATCCTTCCATTGAGGTTCTCCTCTGTTTCCCGGCTCGTTTAGATAATCTTCCTCTATGACAGCTGTGTTTGCTTCGGGGACGCCATCCATAAACATCTTGATTGTGTTTGAGCTGAAATGACTGTTTTCTAATTCTTTATATGTTTTTATCCCGCCGATAATCTCTTGCGGGTCTCCTGCAGAATCGGACTTAACGGTATAATCACAAAATATATCAATGCTGAACTCATCCTCCTTCAGCGCTTTATAGCCTAAATGTCCGTAATCATCTAATATACCGGCATCGTGAACAGCGGTTATACCTGCCTTATTCGCCTGAGAAAAGAACGCCAGAAGGCCCTTTTTATATTCTTGCGGGCTGAATCCAGATATCCTGGATTCAATTATTCGCACTGCGGGGAACTCATTGATGTATCCGGTAGGTTCGCCTTGATCATCCTTTGCAA
Source organism: uncultured Oscillospiraceae bacterium (assembly GCA_964530755.1). Taxonomy (GTDB): domain Bacteria; phylum Bacillota; class Clostridia; order Peptostreptococcales; family Anaerovoracaceae; genus CAYRNC01. The sequence continues at coordinate 875 of CAZHBR010000189.1, forward strand.
ATTCTCCACCGAATGGGTTTTGGGTATGCTTGTTTATGTCGGCCAATTCTAATGCCTTTGAATTGATCCACAGTGAATGGAAGTCACCGGAATAGAGCATGACGGGTTTGTCGGAAATGATTTGATCCAGATGTTTTTTATGGGGGCTGCCTTCGGCGAAATCAGAATAGAACCATCCGGCCCCTTTTATTACAGACAGTTCGGGATATTTGTCATAGTAGGCTTTTAGTGCTGTTTGGTATTCTTCAATGGTCGTGCAATTAAACAGATCAGCCGTATTCGCTTTGTATGTATAGGCCGTCGGATGGCAGTGGGCATCAATAAATCCGGGCAGTATCAGGCGGCCTTTTGCATCGATTTTTTTCGGATTATCCAAAGGATATTCCATTACTTCTTCGTTTGATCCTACGACAGCTATTTTTTCACCTTTAATGGCGATGGCCTCGGCCCATGGCATCTTATCATCTACGGTGTAAACTTTTGCGTTATAAATGATTTTATCCATGTCTATAACTCCTTTCATAAAATTGATCTCATACTTTTATTAATTTACCGAACACCTCATAAATTATTTTAAGTGCCGTCCACGAGGTAATATTGTTTATCGAATCCAGTGGTGGTGATACCTCCACCAGATCCATGGCCTTTATCGGTAACTCCAAGAAAAGAAACTTGATAATCTCTAACATAAATCTGCTTGAAAGGCCCCCCGCCTCCGGCGTTCCGGTTCCGGGAGCATATGAAGGATCAAGGACGTCGATATCCAAGGTTAAATAGATCGCGTCATAGCCTGTATATTTTCCCTTGAGTTTGCCGCATACATAATCATATCCTTTTTTATGTATATCACAGGCCCTTATAACTAATACATCCGGATTTGAATTCAGGTATTCAACTTCCTCCGCCTCCCAAGAACGGATGCCGACAAGGGATAAATCTTCAGGTGAAATCACATCATCAACTGCCCTCTTCTCCGTGCACGCATGGGACCACTTGTGCCCGTCGTACTCATCACAGATATCCGAATGAGAATCAAAATGTATTATGCCAATCTTTTTTCCTTTATTGTAACGTCCAAACGCCCGATGAAGAGGAATGGTAACAGAATGGTCGCCTCCGATAAACAGGCAAAATGCCCGGCTGTTCATCAATTTTAAAGCTTCTCTTTCTACCGAGGCATAATAGCGGGACCAATCAAGGTCGATAGGTACATCGCCGTGATCGTATATTTTCAGTGGGCTGAGCATCTGCCCCTCCTCTGTGGTCGGGGGAAGATAACGTGATAGATTTCTGATAACCTCCGGTGCAAGAGCGGCGCCCTTCCCGCAGCTCACTGCACCGTCAAAAGGAATTCCCATTATGCATACATCCGCCTCATTTTTCTTAGATGTGTTGATTTCACCCCAGGGTTTGCTATCGATCATACTAACCAGCCTCCTTCTTTTTTAAAACATAGTCGGGTCCTTGTCCTTGGCAGATAATATCTGCAATATGGCGGTATGCGGAACTGACCATCTTCAGCATATTCTAATAATTCAGATATTAATACCTAATAAAGTAGTATGTTTGGTATTAATTTATACTAATAAAGTAGTAGACTAATCGGGCCGTATAGGATATTATCAGTTTGATACCCTATAACTGTTAACGGTGAAATGAGATGTTGAATCAGGAGCAGTGGGAGAAAGTAAATGATATTATCGCATCGCTTCACTCTACAAGAAACGCCAACGCGATGAGGGCTGTATTCCTTAAGAAGCTGATGGATGTGGTTTATTTTGATTTCTCCGATTTTAACATCGGTATGATGCGAAACACCGCCAGTCCTTATCTGGTAGATCCCATAGTCGTAAGCAAATTCGACAGAAAGTTCGAAGAGGAGTTTATCTGTCAATATGAAAGCATTTATGCGCCGATGGATTATGTAAATTGGCTGTTTTTAAGCAGCGAATCGCTAGTGTATAGGGAATCGGATTTGGTTAATGATGAAGTGCGCAAGAAAAGCCCATTTTATATTCAATATCTTAAAGTTTTTGACCTGGTCAATATCGCCGGCATGGTGATAGCAAGCGGTGGTCAATTCGTGGGGGCCGTTACCCTGTATAGAAGAGAAAAAAACGAGGATTTTTCCGATGGGGATATATATGTGCTTAAGCAGCTTTTGCCGCATTTGCAAAATATATTTGATACTCAAGAGGAAGTCCTTAAAAAGAACGCTAAAAGTCTGTCTTATTTGTTAAAGAATCAATATCAGCTTACGAACAGGGAGATTGAGGTCATAGGATATGTCCTTGGGGGATTGAGAAATGACGATATCGCAAAGTGTCTTGAAATATCGCCGAATACGGTCAAAAAACACATCTATAATCTTTTTTTCAAACTGAACGTAAAAAGCAGGGTGCAGCTTATAAATT
>CAZHBR010000190.1:0-3208 GCA_964530755.1 uncultured Oscillospiraceae bacterium
AAAACCCGTATCTTTGGTGTTATTCTCCCACCTCTTGCGATCTTGCAGCGAAGATACCCAACAAAGGGATAATATACGATTGCGTAGACAGGCATTCCGCTTATAAAGGAATGATTGATCCTTGTACGGTCGATCGCATGGAAAAGGATCTGGCCGAAAAAGCTTCTATTGTGTTTTGCACCTCTTTGGGTCTGTACAATACTCTTATAGCCTATAATAAAAGTACGAGACTCATTCCAAACGGTGCGGCTTTTGAGATATTCTCCAAAGGTCAGGGGGAAGCGGATAAAAAGGGCAGTGGACCGGTTTTCGGGTTTATCGGGATGCTTCAGGAGTGCATTGACTACGATTGTATTGAGGCTTTAGCTGAGGCCTTTCCCCATGGAAAAATAATACTGATAGGCGGGATTTTACCCGGGGTGGACATTTCTGCTCTTAAAAAATATTCCAATATCGTATTTAAGGGCCTGCTCCCTCAGGAGGATCTTCCAGATCACATCCGTCAGTTCGATGTCTGCCTTAATGTTTTTCGGGAAGGCAGGTTGTCTCGGGATGTGAGCCCTTTAAAATTCTATGAGTATCTTGCAACGGGAAAGCCTATCGTTAGCACAAAAGTACCTTTGCAGGTTATGGATTACAAGGATGTAGTATATATTGCAGATAACAGTTCCGATTTTGTGGTAAAATCGAAACAGGCTCTTGAAGAGAAGGATCCCGAAAAAAGAGAAAAGCGGATAGAATACGGTAAAAACAGCTCCTGGGATGAGCGTGTGAGGGAGATGGAAAATGCCCTTATTGAAGACGGCATATTCTGATAAAAAAGCATTCTGATTTGGAGGATATGTGGCAATGAAGCTAATCAACGAAAAAGGTAAACTGTTCGGATTGATTAATGTAGTGGATTTATTGATACTCATTGCGGTGATCGCTGTGGCAGGTGCCATTGCCTGGCAGGTATTAGGCACAAAAGTGAATGAAGCCGTATCTGTGCAGGTTGAACTGACTGCGGAAATAGTGATAGTCGGAACTCCGCCGCGCCTTGTGGATGAAGTTATCAGACAGGATCTGGTAGGTAAAAAACTTGTTTCCGGAAACGAATATATGAATGCTGAAATTACCGATCTTTGGCTTGAGGACTATGTAATTCAGGCGACGCGGGATGATGGGGTAATAATTGATTCTAAAGATCCAAGCAAAAAGGATGTGGTTGTAAAAATAAGTACAACGGTGCCAAAAGGGACGCCCAGCCCGAAAATAGGCAGTCAGGAGATTCGCGCGGGAAGGACCTATATTCTTAAGACCCAGACATTTGAATGCATAGGTACGATCCGCTACGTGGATATAGCTGATCAGTAGTGCGAAGATATGATTAGAAATATTACCAAAAACAGCATATTTGCAAGAGAGGTATTTGCGCTTTTTTATAGTTTTCACAGGATGTGGAGATTCAGTGCCCTTCGCGCGCTAACCAAGGGACTTAAAGTTCAATACGAAAGCTCGGTAAGCCGTAGAGCCTGGGAAGGCTTTTGTTCCGTTCCCGATACTGTTGATATGTCACTTTATGGCAGGGCTCTAAACAGGGTGCGTAAAGGCATCGAAAAAATCGGCAGCCTGCTTTTGCACAGTTTTCTGTACAAAATATTATCCCGGTTTAAGCTAGGTCTGAACAAGTGGTTTATAGTTGCTTTTGTGCTCTATCTTCCGCTAGAATATGTGATCAGAAACCGCCTCTCGATTCCTTTGATTGCCTCTTTGTGGGAGGAGGTGTTCATTCTTTTAACGTTTGTTTTAGTTCTTTGGAGGCGCGCTTTAAAACGGAACAATGCTCCTGGTAAGGAAACACCACTTGATGCCTATATTCTGCTTTATATATCGGTAGGTTTTCTGCTTATGTCTTTAGTCAGCCCGTGGCCGGCCGTGGCATTGGCAGGATATCGCGCTGCAGTAGAATATATGGTATGGTTTTTCTTGATTGTACGGCTGATCGAAAGTAAAAGGGATTTCAATATAGCGTATTACAGCTTTTTAATCTTGGGGACACTGCTTTGTCTGCATGGAATATATCAGTACATTGTCGCAGTACCTATACCGGCTAGCTGGATAACCAACACGGAAATGGGTGTAAGAACCCGGGTATTTTCTATCATCGGCAGTCCTAACCTGTTTGGCTCTTTAATCGTGATGATTGCTCCTATGGCTGCAGCAATGATTTATTATTGCAAAAGGATTTGGATGAAAATGTTGTTTACTGCTGTTACGGGCATTATGTGTTTATGCCTGCTGTTCACTTTTTCTAGAGGTGCGTGGGTAGGTATTGTAGTAGCCGTTGTAATTTTTTCCCTTTATTTAGATCGAAGACTTTTAGGAGCTCTAGGGGGATTTATGGCGCTTGTGTTAGTTTTGATTCCATCGATAGCCTCAAGACTGACATATCTTTTTACAAGCGATTACAGGGAGGCATCTGCCTTGGGAGGCAGAACTTTGAGGTGGGAACTTGGAAGACTGCTTCTAACGGAAAATAATCCGTGGTTAGGCTTTGGTCTTGGCCGTTTCGGAGGAGCCGTAGCGATGAACAATAAGGTACTGGTAGAAACCGATACCTTCAGATATTTTTATATGGATAATTACTATCTTAAAACTATGGTGGAGATGGGTTACGTAGGTCTTTTCTTCCTCCTGTTGATGATGGGAGGTCTAGTAATATGGGGGCTTCGTGCAATTTATCAAAGCAGCGATATATGTGAAACGAAAAATGATCCGCTCTTTCGCGCCGTCGGGAAGGAAAGGGCGATGGCTGTAGGGATTTTTTCAGGATTGATGGGGGTGTTGGCTCATTGCTATTTTGAAAACATATTCGAAGAACCCTTCATGATGGCCTATTTTTTCGGACTGGCATCAATGCTCATGTATCTGGGATTTAAAAACGTTTCACCGCCGGCCCAATAGATGGGTATGAAAGCCGAAGGCTTCGGGGATTTCAGAACGTATAAAATTTCTTGTATCAAGAAAGTTCTTTGTTCTCATTACATTACCCAACTCGGAAAAAGGTAAATCCTTAAAAAGGCTGTGGTGGACTCCTAAAACTAATAAATCGCTGCCCTTTGATGCATTTATAATGTTCGTTTTCATGTTGTTGCTTCCCTCGGTATAGGGATCATAGGACCTAACTTTATATCCTCTTTTATTTAAAAGACCCACGAGTCTGAGG
>CAZHBR010000191.1:0-3193 GCA_964530755.1 uncultured Oscillospiraceae bacterium
ATAAATCCGATAAGAAATATCCTTTTGGGTACACCGCACCTATGCCCGCCGAGAATGTTCATGATTTTTCGCAGATCCCGCACTGCAATCTGGCCCGGCGCCGATGCATGCAATCCGGCCCCGTAAGTAACTGCAGAGCCGAACAAGCCCCCCGCTATTCTGCTTAAAACACCCTCTTCGCCCATTGAGACAGCTATAAAAGGCACTTTTGCATGTTTTTCCTTCATGGATTGCGATAGAGACAGCAGCCTTAATACATCTTCCGAATTATTAGGCATTACGGCAATTTTCGTCATATCGGCGCCCAGATGCTGCATCATATGAAGTCTTTCCAAAATTTCCTCCGATGCCGGAGTCTCTAAAAAATTATGATATGACAAAACAACCCTTACACCGGCAGGCCGAGACATTTTTATTAATTCCTTTATGCCCTCGGCCCCCCTTTTTAATTCCAAATCTATCATATCGGCTTTACTGCTTTTAATTACGCATTCATTCAATGCAAAATAGGCATCATCGGATATATCTCCAAGACCGCCTTCCGCCTTGCTGCGAAATGTAAAAAGCAACGGAGGATCCCCGATTTTCTTTCTCAGGTGCCCCATCATCTTCATTACGGATTCAGTTTCGCCTCCGGGCGAATAACAATCTGCCCGCCACTCAACCATATCTCCTGAAAGCAGTGTAACGGAGCCCATCTCTTCCATAAGCTCTTCTTTGCATGATCCGACAATCGGTACACATATTTTCGGCTGGCCTTGTCCGAAGCTGACGGTTCTGATCTGAAACGTTTTCATATCAAAGACCTTTCTTTTTGCACCAGCATTCAATTTTGCAATTGCCGCATTTAGGATTTCTTGCGCTGCATACCCTTCTTCCGTGCCATATAAGAAGATGATGCAGCCTTATCCACTTTTCCCTTGGAACCCTTTCCATCAGCGCAAGCTCTGTGGAAAGCACATCCTTTTCCGCCGTAAACCCTATGCGGTTTGCCAGTCTGAACACATGGGTATCCACAGCGATGCGAGGTTCCCCATAGCCTACTGAAAGAACCACATTAGCGGTCTTCCGTCCTACCCCGGGCAATTTTAGCAGAGAATCGTATTGATCTGGCACCCGGCCTTCACATTCTTCAACGAGTTTCCCAGATAAGGCGATGAGATGTCTGGCTTTTGTTTTGTACATGCCTATACTTTTTAATATCCCTTCCAACGTCGATTGATCGGCTTTTGCAAGCGAGTGGACATCAGGATATAATTCAAACAATTTTGGACTTATCCGATTAACGCTTTTATCTGTCGTTTGTGCCGACAAAACAACTGAAACCAACAGCTGAAAAATCGAATCAAATTCAAGTTCGCATCCCGCATTCGGATACATCTTTCCCATAGCATTTATAATGTCGCCAATTTCCTCGCTGTTTAACAGTGACATAAAGTTTTCCTCCATTGCTGCCTTATCCGATTATACATTATGTCCGTCATGTTTAACAACAAAAAACACGTTTTGTTTGACAATACCAGGATGCAACCTTAATATTATAATAGTGCAAATAAGTCAAATCGATTTGGAAGAAGGTATGTCCGATATGAACAAAAAAAGTAAGCTAATTCTTATAATCGCTGTAATCGCCATATCGGTCCTTGGGGTATACCGAATCTCCGAATCCGTCAAACCGCCGAAACCGGCTGTAAAAGAAACGATCAATGTGAAGACAACCACCGCCGAAATAGAGACACTTTATGTCGCTTCACCTGTGATGGGAAGAATTGACCCCGTTGAATCGGCAACGATTGTTCCTATGATGGCGGGAAAAGTAACTGCAGTTCACGTGGGTTTAGGGGATTATGTTAAAAAAGGCGACCTGCTTTTTGAAATAGATAAGGGCCAGGCCCAGACTTCATATAATCAAGCCGAACTCGCTTATGAAAGTGCCAAAAGCGATTTGAACCGAATGAGCCTGCTTTATGGAGAGGGTGCTGTATCAAAACAGCAATATCAGGGTGCTAAAACACAATTCGACCTGGCAAAGCAAAGTCTCAACGCATCTGCCTTGGCACTCAGTTATTGTAATTCAAGCTCACCGATAGACGGCTATGTCACGCTAGTAAATGTATCGGCAGGAAGCCTGGCGTCGCAAAGCATGCCGGCAATAGCGATCGCGGATACGAGTGACTTAAAGATAAACACCTCTGTTTCTGACAATCTGATCGGAAAAATCACCCAAGGAGACAAGGTGGATATCATAGTTTCCGCCGTTTCCGATGTACCCTTTACAGGAACTGTAAAAGCCATATCGCCGGCACCGGCCCTAGATACCCTTACCTACCCTGTCACCATATCTGTTGAGAAGCCCTATGACACCGTAAAGGCCGGTATGTTTGCACAGATTATGATAGTTTCCGATAGGAAAGAAAATGTCCTATGTATTCCCTCTGATGCGGTTTTCATGAAATCGGGCGTATCTAAAGTTGCACGATTAAACGGTAACATACCCACCCTTGTGACTGTAACAACAGGTCTGGACAACGGCACCATGGTTGAAATAACCTCCGGGCTCTCCCCCGGAGATACCATAATCACTTCCAGCCAGCAATTCATTACCGAAGGTGAAGCCGTTAACATCATCGAAGAATAAGCCGCTAAAACGGGGGAAGCCATGAATTTTTCAAAGATTTCAATTAAACATCCTGTTACAACTGTTATGATGGTCATGATCATTATTTTAGTGGGAACTGTATCGCTTATTGGTATTCCAATGGATCTGTTGCCTGAAATAGAGTTGCCCGTAGCTATTGTATACACTCAGTATCCAAATGCGGCTCCCGAGGAAGTGGAATCAATGATCACAAAACCATTGGAACAATCACTGGCCTCGGTAGAAGGCATGGAATCCCTTTATTCCATGACGATGGAGGGGACATCCATTGTCGTTGTACGCTTTAACATGAAAACCGATATGGATTTCGCCACGCTCAATATGCGGGAAAAAATCGCGATCGTTGAAGGTTTTCTGCCCGGAAGGGCAACCGATCCAATGGTCCTTAAAATGAACATGGATTTTACTCCTGTCGTACAGGTTTACATCTCAGGCGATAAACCCCTTGCGGAGCTGAACCAGGAAGTTGAAAACAGAATCGTATCTTATTTTGAACGTACCCCGGGAGTAGCCTCTGTCGATAATTACGGAGGA
>CAZHBR010000192.1:0-1076 GCA_964530755.1 uncultured Oscillospiraceae bacterium
TGCTGTGCTTAATAATTGAACTCGTCGAATTGTCTCTTTCTGAAACTCTTGATCACTTGGTGCGTTATGGAAGTATAAATAACCACCAAAAATTTCATCAGAACATTCACCAGATAAAACAACTTTAATTCCTAAATCTGTAATATATCTTATGATAAGGGGCAGGGCCAGTTCACATACGGTAGTAAGAGCGGCGCAAAAAAGGTCTAAGGCCAAGATCCCGCGATATTTTTTGAAATATGGTACGAACCTTTTAATCAGGTATGAAGTTTTCATCACTTTATTATCTTTCATGCAAATCCCTCTTTAAAGATCAAATCCGCGGATTGTGTGCCTGTATTTACCCGAAGCAGATACAGAAATGTCATCTACTATGCTTATATCAAAATGTGTTCCGGGAAGCAACTCCTCCGCCAGATCACGGAATTTAGGCACTTCATCATCATTATTTGGTTTATGCAAGACTAACAAGACCTGAGCATAGTCAGGACTGTCCTGAATGATTTGAAATTTTTTTATGGACCTAAGGCTGCGCGACAGCTTATTAAATGCATGTCCGTGAACATACCTGCCATCGACTGTAACAAACATATCGGCCTCCCGGCCCTCAAGTCTGGCTAAAACGGGCAAACTGATGCCGCACGGGCAGATCTTATCAGAGGGCGCTCCGAGATCACCGACTCGATATCGAAGGCGGGGCATTACATAATTATTTAAATCGGTTAAAAGAATTATGCCGCTTTCATTCATCGTAACAGGTTCAAAACTAACAGAATCCACAAATTCCACATAGACGTTTTCACAGCTTATGTGCATGCTTCCCTCTTTGCATTGATAGGCAATAATCCCTCCGTCCCTTGCACCATACTCATCGGCAACGGGGCATTTAAAGGCTTCTTCAATTATTTCGCGTTGAAAATCATGTAGAGTTTCAGCGGTTGACACCACAGCCTTCAGACTTATCCCAATCCTCAATTTCCTTTTTAGCATCAGTTCTGAGAAAAGATACAATGCGGAAGAATAGCCATATATATATTCGGGGTTAAAATTCCTTATCATCGAAATATAACTATCTA
>CAZHBR010000192.1:1086-3188 GCA_964530755.1 uncultured Oscillospiraceae bacterium
TTAAGTTCCGTCGGATTTCCCCATATCATAACGCAGGGGCTTCCGTGTGTAATCCCCCACCAACTCAAACCCCTGAACCGGGCGGCCTCATAGTATTCAACCATATGACGGTCCATATAAAACTTGACCGCCTCTCCTGTCGAACCGCCGGTGCTGTTTTCTATAAGCGAATCCCTATGTGCAGTCTCGTTAAGAAACGATACGCTGTTCCCCATAAAATCGGTCTTTGCCAAGATCGGAAAATTCTTTAAAGCCTTGTAAGGATCCTCCTTAATCATTTGCTCCAAATGAGAAAATTTCTGATAAGCAGGTACATCATTAATGCATAAAAGCAATAGTTTACGAAGCTTTTTCCTTTGCAGATTATCCAGTTGATTCCCGGTCAAAAACTGGGATGTTTTCAGTTCTTCTGTCTTGATCCTAACTTGATTTCCCTTTTTTTTCTCCATGCAGGGATAAACTGCCTTCTTGATAAACCACTTGACTTTATTCATCCCGATCCGCCTCTTTTGCAAACAAAACCTTCATCATAAAGATAGGCAGGGCCGCCATCCTTTTATAGCGGGACGGTTGTTTCATCAAACGATATAACCATTCTAAACCGAATTTTCGGTAAAATCGCGGAGCCCTTTTCACCATCCCCGCCCATACATCCAGACTTCCTCCTACCCCGATTGCTACTCTTACATTCAGGCTTTTGTGATGCCTGTCCATAAATTTCTCCTGTTTAGGTGAGCCTAAGGCAACACAAAGAAGGTCTGCCTCAGACTCATTGATTTCCGCTATCAAACCTCGCTCCTCATCAACAGAAAAAAAACCGTGGCGGGTGCCCGCTACTTTTAAATTGGGAAAGGCCCTCTTCATTTTTTTTGCGGCCTCATCTGCAATTCCCGGCTGCCCTCCTAAAAGAAAGATGGATTTACCGCTTAGCTCCAACCTGTCTAGGGCGCAATTTAAAAAATCTATCCCCGTGACCCTTTCCTTTAACGGATCGCCTTTCAGTCTTGAGGCATACACAAGACCGATACCGTCAGGAATTACCAAGTCGGCTGATGCAATAATTCTTGACAGATCTTTATCCCTTGATCCCCTTACTATTATTTCCGAATTAGGTGTTACGATAAGATCTGTCCCCTCCCGGGCCATTAGCATTTCGAATGCCGCTACAGCCCCAGCCATGTCAACATGATCTACAGGTATCCCCAATATTTTGATTTGCTTTCTTTGATTCATTTTTTCCTCTGCTTTTGCGGACCTATTCTTTCTTTACAGCATTACTATTCTATGCTATCATTTATCTGCTCAATTGAGTAGTATAATTATTAATAAACCATTAGAATCGGAGTTAAAATCGCCTTTCATTTTATAGCGGAGATAAACTTATGAAAATTTGCGTCATTGGGCTTGGCCATATCGGGCTACCGACTGCAGCTATTCTTGCATCGAGTGGAAACCCGGTCGTAGGAGTGGACAAGGACCCCTTCATTATTGATACCTTAAACAAAGGCAAAACCGCCATCAATGAAGAAGGGCTGAACGAATTGGTTGAAAAAGCGGTAAAGGATGGCAGCTTGCGCTTTTCTATGACCCCCGAAGAATCCGACGCTTTCATAATCGCCGTCCCCACACCGATTACCGATGTAAAAAAGCCCGATATGTCTCATGTGTTGTCGGCATCATCGGATATAGTGCCTTATCTTCGTAAAGGAAACACCGTAATATTAGAATCGACTTCACCGGTAGGGACAGTTGACAATCTGATGGTCCCCATTTTGGAAAGGTCCGGGCTTAAGGCGGGAATAGATTTTTATGCCGGGCATTCCCCTGAAAGGGTTATTCCGGGACAAATTCTAAGCGAGCTGACAGAAAACAGCAGAATTGCGGGAGGAATTAACGAAGCCTCTTCAAAGAAAATAGCCGACATTTACAGAATCTTCGTAAAAGGCGAGGTTCATCTTACAAATGCAAAAACAGCCGAATTGTGCAAGCTGGTGGAAAACACCTATCGCGATGTGAATATAGCCTTTGCCAATGAACTGGCAAAAATTTGCGAGAGTTCCGGAATAAACGTATGGGAGGCTATATCATTATGCAATAAACAT
>CAZHBR010000193.1:0-838 GCA_964530755.1 uncultured Oscillospiraceae bacterium
GGCGATGAGATAGGCATGAAAGGCGGTAGGGATCCTCTTAACAGAGCATGTTTTATCAAATCCAAGGCGGACCGAAATATTCTACGTCAGTACAGGAGATTGATGGCCTTCAGGAAAAAGGCATTTTCCCTTGAATCGGGAGAGACTATGGAGTTCAAGCCCGGGTACACGGAAGGCAGCCTGTATGTCTTCCACCGGGTAGGTAAGTCCACAAGACTTCTTGTGGCAGTAAACGGGGATCCCGGTGAAAAAGAGCTCCCTTTAGATATCGCAGGCGATGAAAAAATGACGGACTATTTTATAAGCGGCAGAGTATCCTTTAAGGACCTGTCGACATTTCGCCTTGAAGGTTTTTCGGGTGCGGCGGTATTAATCAATCGGGTTTAATGCAAAAAATCCGGCCGTTGTAATATATATTGACAAAGGCACTTCAGTAGAGTAAACTGGTACAGTAGCGCAATGACGCACCGCTAAATTTTCGATCAGAGGATGTAATATGAAACGATATGACAGGGTAACGCCCGAAGGAACAAAAGATCTTCTTTATGCAGAATGTTCCATGCAAAAAAACATTATAAATATACTCGACGGACTGTTTGAAAAAAAAGGTTACCATCAGGTGATTACACCGGGGTTTGAATTTTACGATGTTTTTTCAGCCGGAAATATGTATTTTCCTCAAGAGAACATGTATAAACTGATAGATGATAAGGGACGAGTGTTGGTGGCCAGGCCGGATTCCACCATTCCCATCGCACGACTGGCCGCAACCAGGCTGAGGGGTTGCGAACTTCCCCTTAAATTGTATTACGGGCAGACAATATATCGCAAAAATCCC
>CAZHBR010000193.1:848-3161 GCA_964530755.1 uncultured Oscillospiraceae bacterium
ACTTCAAGGCCTAAGCAATGAAATAATGCAGATGGGCATTGAGCACATCGGGGAATCATCATTTCAAATTGATGTTGATATTATGATGCTTGGCGCAAAAGCACTCAGGGAATGCGGAGCCTTGAATTTTCGCCTTGAAATTGGCAACGTAGGAATATTTAAGCTTTTGATGGATACTTTGGACGCGGACAGGGACGAAAAGGCGATAATTCATGAATACATAGCCTCTAAAAATTATGCAGCCTTATCGGCCAAATTGGACCGGTTAAAATATGCAGGAGCAAAGGAAGAAAAGAAGAGCAAAGACAGCATTCGGCTTTTGAGAGAATTGCCAAGGCTTTTTGGAGGCAGGGAGGTATTTGAAAAGGCATCAAGGCTTTTCGAAGGTTGCGACAGCCGCATCATGCGCATGCTCAACGAGTCTTTAAACCTCTACGGCGCTCTTGAAAATAACGGACTCGGGGATAACATCATAATAGATTTTGGCCTGGTCAACCAGGCGGACTATTACAATTCACTGGTCTTTCGCGGTTATATAGAATCGATAGGTGAGGCAGTTCTTTCGGGCGGACGGTACGATGAACTCCTTAAGGAATTCGGGGTGGATCTGCCCGGTATAGGCTTCGGTATAAATGTGGATTTGCTGGCATCGAACAGACTTAAGGAGACAGCCACAGGTGGCGAGTCTCCTATTTGGGGCAATAGACTCAGAATCGCCTTGACCAAGGGCCGTCTTGAAAAGGATGCCATAGGGTTATTTAATGCGATAGGGTTTGACTGCAGCAAACTTCAGGACAAAGGCAGAAAGCTGTTTCTGTCAATTCCGCAAAATAACATCGACATTGTATTTGCAAAGGCGGCAGATGTAATAACCTATGTGGAGCACGGTGTATGCGATCTGGGAATAGTGGGTATGGATACCATTTTAGAGTATGGCGGGGTGTTTTATGAAATTTTAGATCTGGGCTTTGGAGCCTGCCGTTTTGTCCTAGCTGTGCCTTCAGGTAAGGATTTTTACGGCGGTTATTCGACAAAAAGGGTTGCAACGAAATATCCGAATGTGACAAGGGAATATTTTGAGGATCAAGGCATGGATGTTGAGATTATTCGCATTGAAGGCTCAGTAGAGCTGGCTCCGATTTTATCTCTTGCAGACGGCATAGTAGATATAGCTGCTACGGGAACCACATTAAAGGAAAACGGACTTACGGTGGCAGAGGAAATAATCGATATATCGGCAAGGCTCATCGTAAACGAAGCCAGCATGAAGCTAAAGAAAAAAGCGATAGATGCGCTGATAGAACGAATGGAAAAGGAGGTGCGGCTATGAAGTATGAAATGAGTGAGCGCAATAAAAAGCTTAAATCCTATCCCGTTACCGGCGGCAGTTATTCTGTATATCTGGATGCCAATGAAAGCTTCATTGATCCGGTCTGCGATTTTAAGGATGAGATAATTGATGCAATAAAGAACATACCGTTAAATCGCTACCCGGAGGATTCGTCCTTTGAGTTGAGACAGACCTTCGGTGCTCTTTACGGAGTAAACCCTTCATGCGTTATAGCGGGTAACGGATCTGATGAACTGATAGCGATGATAATCGGATCGTTTCTTTTTAAAGATGAGTCTTTTGTGGCAAGCGAACCGGATTTTTCTATGTATAAGATATTTGCAGGGCATTATGGAAGAAAAATCTCATTTGCCCCAAAAAAATCAGATTATTCCATAGACCCGAAGAAGATGATAGAAGCGGTTGAGGAAAATGGTGCAAGGCTTCTGATTTTTTCCAACCCGGGAAGCTACGGGGGTAAAACATTAAAGAAAGACGACGTGCTGTACATAGCAAAAAATACGCAGGCTTTAGTAGTCGTCGATGAAGCCTATATGGATTTTTCCGATCAATCGGTTTTGGATGTAATTGAAGACTACAGCAATATTCTCGTGTTAAAGACCTGCTCTAAAGCGATATCATGTGCTGCCTTGCGCATAGGCTTTGCCGTATCATCCAAGAAAATAATTGATGTGTTAAACAGCCTGCGTCCGCCTTACAATGTTAATTCCCTGTCCCAGGCAGTGGGAAAACTGATATTGTCAAAGAGCGGGTATTTAAAGGCAAATATAGAAAGGCTGAAAAAGAACAGAGACGACCTTTTTGATATGCTTTTGCAATTCAAGGGTGAAAACACATTAAAAAAGATTCATCGTTCCGACGCTAATTTCATTCTGATAGAGAGCGACCTCAGAGATTATATATTTGAAGAGCTGAAAAGGCGCTCGATTTTAGTCAGATTGTTTGAGTCAGGATTAAGAATT
>CAZHBR010000194.1:0-3157 GCA_964530755.1 uncultured Oscillospiraceae bacterium
TTTCAACTTCAATTTCTACGGGCAGTCCATGGGTATCCCAACCGGCTTTCCGATTCACCGCATATCCTCTCATCGTTTTATACCGAAGCACCGAATCCTTGAGCGTCCTTGCTATCACGTGATGGATGCCGGGACTCCCGTTAGCCGTGGGGGGACCTTCGTAGAAGACAAAAGCAGGCTTGCCCTTTCTTGTAGTGACGCATTTTTCAAGCAGGCCTTCCCTGTCCCAAAGATCAGCCTGATGATTTTGTACCTCTGCAATCGGCTGTTCCGATAAATTTTCAAACATCTTTTTCTTCCTTTCGTAGCAATAATTAATATGAAAAAAGCCCCGGATTCTGCCTGAATCCAGGGGCGAAATTTTTCCGCGGTACCACCCTGATTGCGCCGCCCGATGCAGGGCGCCGCCTCTCAATTCCTGCTTAACGTGCAGGATCCGCACCCGCTTACTTGCATTTTCACCGGGCGGACTCCGGAGTGATTTTCAGCCGTCCCACACCGCCGATCTTCCACCTTTAATCGGCTCTCTGCAAGGTGCGGCGAGGCTTACTGTCTCCATCTTGGCCTTTAAGCTATTGTTTGCGATATCCACCTTATTTTATACATTGCGTCCTGCGCTGTCAATAAAACTTTTGCGCTGCAGAATTTTCGCGGTATATTTTCCGCCGGCTACACCACATCCACCTTCATCATATTTGTTATCCCGGACCTGCCGCTTGGTATGCCCGCGCATATGACCACCGTATCACCATCTGTTAAAAACCCTTCCATCTTTGCTTCCATTATCACTTCATCAATTAAATCGTCCGTATCGTGGACTCTATGAATCATTATAATCTCAACACCGTGGACCAGGCATAATCTTCGTGCAACGATTTCATCGTGAACGGCGGCGA
This sequence comes from uncultured Oscillospiraceae bacterium, assembly GCA_964530755.1. Lineage (GTDB taxonomy): Bacteria > Bacillota > Clostridia > Peptostreptococcales > Anaerovoracaceae > CAYRNC01. Next base: position 897 of record CAZHBR010000194.1, read on the forward strand.
TTATAGGTGCCTTAGGCCTAAACCTTGAAAGCTGGGTCGGAGTGTAGCCTGAATTTGTCGGAGTCAGTATAGCTGCCGCCTTCAGATTATGAGAGGCGACGGATGCCGCCTGACAGATTGAATCAGTCAGCGAGATGCTCCTTTCAGTTTTCTGATTAATTTTATTGCTCTGCGCCACTTCATGGGCTTCTGTTGCAATTGCCACTGAATCCATGGTTTTTACCGCCTTAATCGGATATTTTCCCATTGCGGTTTCTCCCGACAGCATGATCGCATCTGTACCATCCAAAATGGAATTGGCAATGTCGGCAACCTCTGCCCTTGTAGGTTTGGGATTTATGATCATCGATTCCAGCATCTGCGTGGCTGTAATGACCGGTTTTCCGAATTGATTGGCCTTTCTTATCAGCATCTTTTGTATCATAGGTATAGTTTGAGGGGGGAGCTCCACTCCCAAATCCCCCCGGGCCACCATGATTCCATCTGCATTTTTAAGGATGTCTTCTATGTTATCGACGCCCTCCTGATTCTCAATCTTGGCGATGATACCGATTCCTTTACCCCCGTTATCGTCGAGAATATCCCTGATCTGTTTTACATCCCTGCCGCCCCTTATAAAGGATGCGGCAACAAAATCAACGCCCATCCGGATTCCGAAGAGCAGGTCCTTTCGATCCCTCCCGCTTATTGCCGGCAACTTCGATGTGACACCGGGCAGATTGACACTTTTTCGATCGCCGATGTACCCGTCGTTTACAACCTCGCAAAGCACTTCGTCAGTCTTTACATTCAAAACGACGAGCTCTACCAGCCCATCTGCGATCAGTATGCGTCCTCCTCTTTCAACCTCGTTTGGCAGATCTTTATATGAAACGCTGCAGTGGCCGCGATCTCCTTGTACATCCTTTGCGGTCAGGATAAACCGCTGTCCTTTTACAAGGTGTGCCCCGCCGCTTTTGAATGTTCCAAGTCTCACTTCAGGTCCTTTTGTATCCATCAGGATGGCGACATGAACACCCAGCCTCTCCCTTGTTGCCTTGATCGCTCGAATTCGTTTTTCGTGTTCGAAATGATCCCCGTGAGAAAAGTTCAGCCTGGCTGCGTTCATGCCGGCATCTATCAGCGCTTCTATGCATTCTTCCTCTTCTGTTGCTGGACCTATGGTACAGACGATTTTTGTTTTTCTCATTTTTTCACCGTAATTTCCGTTTAATACTATAAAGTGATCCCAAAGCCTCCTTGCACGGCCTTATCGAATATATGCTTTGATGTTATGAGATCCTGGGCGGCTATGCCTACAGTTTTAAACACTATAATATCCAAATCGCTTTGGCGGCCCGGGATTTCCCCATTAATTACGTCACCCAATTCCCCTGTCAGCTTGTCCTTGGCCATTGTTCCGTCATTTAACGGAATCAGAATATCTCCGGGCTCGGAAAGGATAGCCTCTTTTGAATCGTAAAATATTTTCGAAGCGCGAACCAGCAGTTCAGGATCGAGTTCCTGCATATCGGGCCTGTAAGAGCCGATGCCGCTTATCGTCGCTCCCTGTTTTACTTTACTCCCGTCAAAAACCGGTTTGGCGGAAGGTGTTGCCGTTATTACTACATCGGCATCGATGATTGCATTGTCCGGATCTGCTGCCAAAACAAGCTTCGTGTTAAATTTTTCAAGCCTGGCTCTCATGGCCTTAAGAAAATCCCCTGCCCTTTCGGCATCTGCATCGTAAAGATGCACTTCATCCAGCCTTCTTGCCGTAAGCATGGCCTCCAATTGGGCGGCCCCCTGACCGCCCGTACCGATTAAAGCGCCTTTGCTGCAGCTTTGTTTTGCAAGGATATCGATGGCGACCCCTGATGCCGCCCCCGTTCTAAGCGATGTAACATATGCACCGTCGATTACAGCTTCAATGACGCCCGTGGAATCGCTCATGACAAGGATTTGCGCGTTAAGCGACGGCAATCCTTTTTCTATGTTCCTGTTAAATGTGCTAAGCACCTTGACACAGGCCGCATTTGCATATTTTGAATATGCAGGCATGATCGTGTAGACGCCCTGCTGATCATCGGTCACCATCTGCGTTCTTAACGGTACGTCTATCTTGCCTTTTGAAAAAAGGCTGAATGCCTTTTTCACAGCCTCCATGCTGTCTTGCATCGAAAAGAATTTCCCGATTGTCTCCTTTGTTAATATTATCATTTCATCGCTTGTATGATGTTTATAGAAACAAAACACCATAGCTTCCTCGTATTATAAAGTAG
>CAZHBR010000195.1:0-3153 GCA_964530755.1 uncultured Oscillospiraceae bacterium
TACCGTCAACACCGAATGGTCCTATCTGACCGGATTTACCTCGCTTTATAATTTCAGGACCGATGTCAACTCCCATGTCCGCTATTTTAAGGAGCAAGGCTACAGCGCTGAAGGCAGCCATCCGGGTTACGATTGGTTTTACAACAGGAAAAACATAAACAGATATTTAGGCTTTGACAATTATTATTTTCGTGAAAATTATTATGGGGAAATTGCAGGCGATAAAATAGCAAAAGACGGCATTCTTTTCAGGGAGATCGTAAAGCTGTATGAGGAAAACAAAAAAACGAAGAAGCCCTATTTCAGCTTCAATGTGACTTATCAAAATCATGGGCCTTATTCTTTGGAAAAGCTGACTGATGAACAATATGTAATAAATAAGGGATACAGCGGCGAAGAGTATAATATTTTAAACAATTACTTCTCGGGGATATACAGCACAAATAAGGAATTGAAATCACTTATCGACTATTTCGCCTTGGATGAAGAGCCCGTAGTGGTAATACTGTTTGGTGACCATAATCCATGGCTTGGGGATAATAACAGCGTGTACAACATGCTGGAAATAAACCTTGATCTAGACACCGAACAGGGCTTCTGTAATTATTATTGCACCCCGTATATAATCTGGGGTAACGAAAGTGCGAAGGAAGTGCTCGGCTGCGAATTTAAAGGTGAAGGCCCGACCATAGGACCCTATTTTCTTATGAACGAATTCTTTGATCTGGCAGGTTACGAAGGCGATGAATTTATGAAAGCCACCTCTTCGCTGAGAAAAAAAATAGATGTCATACACATAAACGGAATTTACAAAGAATCAGGAAGGCTTACAAGAGAACTGTCTTCCGAATCCTGGAGGGATCTTGATGAATTTTTGCGGCTCGAATATTATTATAAGAAAAATTTAAGATGAATCAGGCGATGCGATATTTTTTCTTTTCTTATACAGTAAATTCTGTTATAATTTATTCATTCAAGTGAATTCTTCAGCCTGAAGTTTTCGGCTGCTTCTTCTAAATGAGATAAAAATTATAGCGAAAGATGAGGTGAATTGGTGCTAGCACTGCTTATAAAAAAGCTAAAAGAATCTCTGTTTTCGGTAATTCCAATTATAATTCTCGTATTAGTTTTAAATTTCTCATTGGCACCGATGCCTCCGTGGAGCGTTGTGCTGTTTTTTATAAGTGCTTTTTTGATGGTTCTGGGTATAGCCTTGTTCAATCTGGGGGTTGACGTATCTTTGATTCCGATAGGGGAGCAAATCGGCTCAACTGTGGTAAAAAGCAAGCGGCTTCCTCTGATCATATTTTTGACTTTTATCATAGGTGTATTTATCAGCATGGCGGAGCCCGATCTTATAGTCTTGGCCGGGCAGATAAGCGGGATTTCAGATTCTACTGTCATCCTGGTAGTGTCTGTAGGGGTGGGAATGGCGATAGTGACTGCTATCCTCAGAATTCTGTTTCAGCTTCGCTTTTCCTTCGTCCTGATAGGCTGCTATTTACTTGCCTTTATTCTTTCAATGCTTACAGGAAATGAGTTTCTTTCAATAGCTTGGGAATCAGGCGGGGTTACGACAGGGCCTATAATGGTTCCCTTTGTGATGGCCTTAGGACTTGGACTTGCATCTGTGCGCGGTGATAAAACCACCGAAGAAGACAGCTTCGGCCTGATATCACTTTGTCTGATAGGGCCGATAATAACTGTTTTGATACTTGGGATGTTTTCGGAGCCTTCAGGCGGCAGTGCAATAGATATTCCCGCGATACAATCTATGGGAGATATCATAAAGCAATACGGGATGAGCTTCCCTTTATATTCAAAGCAGATAGCGGTGGCGTTGTTTCCTATACTCTTTTTATTTGCGATTTTTCAGGCGGTAAAATTGCGTTCCGGTAAAAGGGTCATACTGAAAATCAGCTCGGGTACGGTATATACATTTTTAGGACTCGTTTTGTTTTTATCCAGCGTTAACGTGGGATTTATGCCCGCAGGCTATCAATTGGGTTGCATATTGGCTGAAAGCAGCACCTTGTGGGTTTTGATTCCCGTCGGCATGATTATGGGGTATTTTGTTGTCGCTGCAGAACCGGCGGTATTTGTTCTGAAAAGACAAGTTGAAGAGGTTACCGCAGGGGCCATATCGGTCAAGGCTATGGGCATAGGTCTTTCGACTGGTGTAGCTGTATCTGTTGGCCTTGCAATGCTCAGGGTTATTACGGGCATATCTATCCTTTATTTTATTATACCAGGGTATGTCTTTGCCCTTGCGCTTACGTTTTTTGTACCTCATCTTTTCATCACTATAGCATTTGACTCCGGGGCTGTCGCCTCTGGGCCGCTTGCAGCTACGTTCATGCTGCCCTTTGCTATAGGAGCCTGCGATATTGCAGGGGGGAATATTTTTGTAGATGCTTTTGGTATCGTTGCACTTGTGGCTATGACTCCGGTTATCACCCTCCAGCTGTTCGGTCTGGTTTATGTCATAAAATCTAAAGTTGCTGCCGCAAAAGTCGTTTTGCCTGCTGAGGAGGATACGATTATCGAGCTTGATGCCTTAGAAACAGATGAAGACATATAAAATATATAAACATGGATTTAAAAAATTCATTGGGTTATAATAGCAACTATCCGGGGTGAAAGTGAGAATGCAATTGATAGATAATTCAGGATCAAAATTGGAAGCGTTAATAACTATTATGGATGCAGATTTAAATGATGATCTGGTAAATCTGTACGAAAGCAATAGATTTCCCGTTATTTTTTTGGCTTACGGCCATGGTTCCGCTAAGTCCAAAATTTATGAAATGCTAGGTTATGGCGGATCGAAAAAAATAGTGTCAATCAGTATAAATACCGCCAGGATGTCAAATTTTATTATAAATCAGCTTCATAGAAGGATAGACCTTTCCATGCCCGGGACCGGGATAGCTTTTACCATAGGACTAAGCGGTATAAGCAGAATCCTTTCGGGAGTGTGTATAGAAGCAGATGAGAACTTTAAGATGGGGAGTGAAACTATGACTGCTGCATCAAAAGAGCCATACAGTTTAATTGTGGCAATAGTAAACAGCGGGCACTTTGAAAGTGTGATGGACGCTGCAAAATCCGCCGGGGCAAGCGGAGGAACCTTGGTACATGCCCGCAGCATAG
>CAZHBR010000196.1:0-3150 GCA_964530755.1 uncultured Oscillospiraceae bacterium
TTTATTTTATATGTCCAGCCTGAAAGAGGTCCGAAATCAAATTCATATATGTTGCCTATACCCTCTACGTAACAGCTGTTATATACGGGATTTTTATTGAACTCCATATGTATCCCGTTCTGTCGCGTTTCTTTTAAAAGCAGATCGAAAGCGCTTTCACCCGGTTTGAATTCCACCTGCTTTTCCGGATAAATTATCCCATCAGGTGAAACGATTTCAAAGTCCTCGTTATCAGATAATTTATCAAGAATTGACTTGCATGTTATGGAAAATGTGCAGGTGCATACTGCCTCGCTTTTTTTATCCGCCTCACTAGGGAGAGGATCCTCCTTTTCCTGTTTAGGAGACGCGACCGGATCTTCATCGGTCAAAGCCTCCTTTTCGTCAATCGGCAAGTCTCTGGCACCGCTGCCTGCAACGCCGCAACCGCCAGCATAAAATGCGATCGCGATCAGAATCAGCAGTAAAATAATTTTCGTTATTTTTTTAACAGGCATTTGGTTTATCATCCTTAATATTTGATCTCCACTGTATTTTCAGAACTGTCCCAGCCCACATCCGCATCAAGACTTTCTGCGATAAAGCGAACAGGCACAAGCGTTCTCCCGTTCAAAATCGTTGCAGGAACATCCAATGCAATCGGACTTCCATTCACGCAGGCTATTTTTGATCCTATGACGAGCACGATTTCCCTATCACCCTTTGTCCCGGTTACCTGCATTAAATCCTGATCCCAGCCTACAGAGACACCCAAATACTCAAATATAGCCCGAAGAGGAACCAATATCCTTTTATTTTCGTTGATCGGGGGCTGATCAAACGCTAAATAGCGATCAAAAATTTTAACCTTGTAGCGGTAAAGCGCCCCGGGACCCTTTTCATCGGACATATCAAACAGCCGCTGTTCTCCTTCTGACAGCCTGCTTTGGGCCAAAAGAGCCAAAAGGGCCTGCTCCGTGGACATCAGATCGGCTTTCCCATCTTTTACATGTCTGAAACCTCCGCCGTTTTCCTGATAGGCAAGAAGTTCTGAAACGAGACCGTGAATTTTTCCGTCGCTTCCGATTCTGCTGAAACGGGGGTCTTTTTCAGGATCTATACCTACAGATGTCAAACCTAAAATAACCTGAGCTATGCTTTCACTGCTGTTTAATTTCACGGTCGAAAGGACAGGCAGCGCCCTTTCGATAACCTCCATAACATCCTGTCTGTCCGTATAGCCTGCCAGGGCCGAAAGCACCATTCCAGTTATATCCGGATCGGGAACTGTCCCGGCAAGCGCAAACCCTCCTGCAACCAATTCCCGGGACATGATGTAATTTAAAAGATTCTGACGCGTGGCCTGATTGCCTGCGATATTTGGAATATCATAGCCGGCACTGTCTAAAGCTATCAAAGCATAAACGGGACCGTTGATTCCCTGTTTTACTACATGATTATAATCGGCCAAGTAATTAAGGAGATTATAGCCACCTACATCAGTCACATCAAGGCCAAGGCCTGTATATGCCAAAATAACCCTGGAGTATTCCGAATACTTATTGACCGAAAGGATTCCGTCATTGCTTTTAAGGTAATTTGAAACCTTTTCAGCGTATGCATCCTTATATTGCTTTGACAGCGGATATCCTGAGAGGGAAAGTCCTAAAACAGTCCATTCTCCCGACACAGAGCCGGGGCCCGGCTGCTTTACATTGGATATTAAAAATTCAGAAGCCGCATCGATGGCTTTTCGCGATGCCTCTTTTTCAAATTCCGATCCGGCATATGAAAAATCTGAAAGCAGGCTGCCTGCTGCAAGCATCAATGCCAACAAAATTCCCCAGAAACTCCTTATTCCAAACATATATACTCCCCCTCGCATAAAAAAACTGCGGCTTGCCTATCAGCTGTGCCACAGTCCGTTTTTACTGTTTTAAATGTGTCCACCTCTTATTTCACCCGTCGATGGAAACAGCAGTTTTATGCAGGTCTTCTGACTTAGCGCATTGACATTTCCTTCCCCTTCCCGGACAGTATCCAGTGGCGGGCCTTAACCCATGAAAGAAACTAAACGCATACAGCGGCGGGTCCGTGCAGGATTTTCACCTGCTTCCCTCTTAGCCGCGCCCCGACTGTGCGAGATGCGGAACATAAAACGTTCTTTTTCAATTTTCAACTAAATCATACCAACACGGCCTGCCGCTGTCAATAATGATTTTGCTTTTATTGCATTATTTACGCTTATATGCTAATCTTACAGCTATGAGTAAAAATCGAACGATAAAAGGCCATATCGCAGCGGGAACAAGCACTCTTATTTGGGGAATAACCTTTATAAATACGAAAATTCTTCTTTTAGAATTCTCCCCTGTGGAAATTCTTTTTTTTCGCTTTTTGATGGCCTACATAATGATGCTGATATTATCTCCGGGACCTATAATTCCAAAGAAGAATCCCGGGGAGCTTTTATACATGGCCGCCGGTCTTTGCGGGGTCACGGTTTATTTTCTTTTTCAAAACATCGGGCTCGAATACACCCTGGCAGCCAATGCAGGCATCCTGATCTCCGTTGCACCGATGTTCATTGCAATAGTCGCCCATTTCATGATACCTGAAGAACGCCTGCAAAAGCGATTCGCTTTCGGTTTTTTATTGGCTATTTTAGGTATCTCATTTATAAGCTTCAACGGCAGTTTCATTTTGAAGCTGAACCCCTTAGGCGATGCGATGATAATAATCGCAGCCTTGGCCTGGGCATTTTATTCCAACATACTCGTGATAATAGAACGCACCCAAAAAGGGCTCCCGCTGATTCGCCATATAAGAAAAATATTCTTTTACGGTTTGATATTCATGCTGCCGGCACTTTTAGTAAGCGACTTTCAATGGGGCTTTACACGCTTTCAGGAGCCGATAAATCTGTTTAACATGCTGTTTCTTGGACTGGGAGCATCGGGTCTGTGCTTTCTCACCTGGAACTATGCAGTTTCAACGTTGGGATCTGTAAAAACATCCGTCTACATATACCTTATCCCGATCATCAACCTGCTGTTCGCCCGGCTGCTGCTGAATGAACCGATTACCTGGATCTCATTGATAGGAACGGTTCTTATACTTGCCGGGCTCTTCGCCTCCGAACACAAAAAAGAACGGACTGAAAAGACTTTG
>CAZHBR010000197.1:0-3130 GCA_964530755.1 uncultured Oscillospiraceae bacterium
TGGCGCAACCATTTATTGCATAACCCATAATGTTCCCTCCTTCTGAAGATTTGTTAAAGTAAAATAATTTTCACCTATAACGCGCTGATTATATGTAATATCCGATCATGCCAACTGGGCACGATAGCTTTCAGGGAGCAGCTCCGTTCTGTGTTTGCCAAATGGCGTAATCAAGAAACTAGCTACTAATTCACCATTTTTATCGATATACTCGTTAGTCATTTCAACCATTCCTACACTGACCATAGAGTCAAGATGAAATCGAACATTTTTTTTGATGAACGCCCTTTCACCGCCAAAGGTCGGCCTCAACTTTTCATAGATTTCTTCCACCGTCATATCGCGGCTCTCTTTTGCAAGCACATATAGCACTCCAAATTTCAAAGGATATTTATTGCTTAAAGCCATATCTTTTACCTCCTGCTATTTAATTAGCTCTAACATGAAGCAATTCTTTAGGATTAATTACTACAAAGACTACACCGACAAACAAAATAACAGAACCGACGATACACATAGTCGTAACGGCATAGGGAATCAATCCCAAAGCACTGAATATCAACGAGGTTGGAATACCCCATACGGCAAAGCTTGCATTTATAGCCGTGCTTCGCCCGACCCCTATTGTTGCCAACGACGCATAGCTCACGGCCCACGTGGTGGCATCAAAGAGTCCTGCAGCGAGGAAGAACAGAATAACCGGGGTAGCGAAGGTTTGAATGACAACCTGCCAACCGAAGAAAATGTTGTGCCCGGGCATTAACAACGATACCAGCGGAACTAATATCACTAAATTGATCACGCAGGATGTAAGCAATTTTATTGCAACAGCAATATAGGGATCAAGTGTATCCATCCCCAGCGTTCCTACTGTACAATCCAAGCCAAGTCCGATAGATGATATAAGTGCCATTATTATACCCAAAGCAAAATACGGATAATCTGATCCTTCCGGCGGACCCCAGGAAACCAGCGCCCCTCCGACGCATACAACTACAATTCCAAAGATTAGACGTGCGTTCATCCTTTCTTTCAGAATAATGGAACTTAGAAGCGTACCAAATACAGGGAAAAGCGCACTGATCGCCATAACATACGGCAGCGGGCAAAGCTGAATAGCTATACATACTCCGCCAACTGATATCGGACCGCCAAGCACACCTGCTAACATGATAAATTTAACAGATTTAGTTTTCATTGCCCTTTTGTATTCACTTAACTGATGCTTGGATGCATTAAAAAGGACCAGCCAGCCGCTTGCAAGTAAATCCATAATTCCAGCAGCCGCAAGAGCTACCAGTATAACCTCCAAAATGGAATAACCAAAGTTCGATAACGGCCCATGGCTTTGACCTAAAATTAAAAATGAGTTTTCGAATGGGTAAGTCACCCCGGCCATCAGTCCTAAGAAATAACCCCAAGCTCCTCGTTTCAACCTATACTTTTCAAGAGCCGCAGAAGCATTTAATCCTTCCTGCCTAATTCCCATAGCATATTTCCTTTCTTAAAATGTAGTATAATAATTACTGTGTGTGCATTTTCAGCAGATAACTAGCATATCAAGAAGGGCAATAACCATCACTTTTTGGCTTACGAGGATTGGATCAAGTGGGGTTACTGACCAAATGCTGATAAATTTGTCATCGGAAATACACACTTGCCAATATGTTGTACGATTTACTATACACTAATAAGAATTTTCCAAAAACTGTACGTAAGTAGAAATCTAGGTGTACATAGGTAGAATTTGTACTGAATTATGCACATAAATACCCCTGTCGCATATGCGTACAGGGGTATAAAAACGAACTATATTACATATTATCTACATTCTTCTAAAAAGTGAGTTTAACTGCTTTTGGTTGTCGACACCTATTTTTTGATACGCTGAAGTTAAATGTTTTTTAACAGTAGATGAGCTAATATACAGACACGAAGAAATTTCGTCATTTGAAAGACCTCTTCTCAAAATTAAATCTAAAACCTCGCATTCCCGTGGTGAAAGATTATAAGAAGATTGTAGCTTTTGAAACCGCATGGCATAGTTATCTGTTAAAACTAAGCAAATAAATTTGCTTGGCCCTTCCCCTCTTTTTGAATATACTATCTCTATCGGATAAGTTTGATTATTGAATGTAATTGGAATAGGACCGTATTTCTGCAATTGACCGCTATCTTGAGGTTTGTCTTTAATGTTTGCACATAATTTTTGCAGCTGCCTTGTCAATTCACATTCGGAGACAGAACATGATTCAAAAGCTGTAGCTTGCGTTTTATATGCAGAATTATATGTTACAAGCTTCAGATCATCGTTTAATACACATGTACATATCGTTTCAATATTAGAGAAAATATCCAGCAGGTCATCCATCGGCCTGTGCTTTAAATCAAGGTACTGCGATAGCGCATTGCTTAGATGGGGCTGATACGTTCTTACGATTTCAAAATCCTTTTGTGTAAAACCTTTTTTTTCAGTATCTCTGAAAAAACCGAGTATGGCATTGATTTCCCTATTATCGGGAAGAAGAATATTCGCATCAATAGAATTAGCGATCTGAGCGGGCTTTACAAACTCCTTATAATACTGCGTTTGTTCCCTGGATGAAAAGATATTTCCGTTCATAAATGCGATTTCGCGGTTTATCGATAAAATAGGCAGTACATCATCAATGTGGCAATAATGATTGATATAACTGTCCAGATCGTTTTCATTCCATCCGATTTGGAAAAAGGAAGAAACTTCATATGTTCGTGAATCGGAATTATAAGCATAAAACATTATATTACCTTTATCAAATTCCACCTGTTCGCTTAAATCCAATAGAAAACCGGTAGAAAAATCCGATAAGGATTCAGCATAATCTTTAGTAACACGATCATAAATCTTGCTTATCGTTTGATTTATTGCTGTCAATTCATTCAACGAAAAAACTGTTGCGTAGTCCTCATCCATTTTAGTTCACTCCTTAAACACAGAATCAACCGGAGATTACCAGATTATTTGTACTCGCGAAAAATCTATTGTGCAAATTATAAGAAATTTCAGTCAAAATGTCAATACGAACAGTTTGCCAAGACAGTGTCAAGTTGTTCTGGGTTTTCCATGTTAAAATATTCAAGAAACGTTCCT
>CAZHBR010000198.1:0-3089 GCA_964530755.1 uncultured Oscillospiraceae bacterium
GAAGAATACATAGAGTGGAAAAAGGCAGTTTCTAAGCTGTATAAGCTGGGAAATTACAAGATTGACTATTTTTGCACTTATGATAATTGTGAGTATGCCGGGGTTAATTATCCAATAGTGCATCACTTTTCAGTCGGACTTACAGAAATGGAAATCGCCGGAGGAAAAGTTAATCAGGAGCAGACGCAAAAATATATCGCCCTTGATGAAGGTGAATGGAGGGTCTGTTTAGGGTATTCCGATTTGAAGCCCAGCATAAGACGGTTCAAATACTTAGCTAAGATACTTCCCATAATAGATAGGGATGAAATCATTGAAAAGGCCCTAAACAGCATAGATCCTTTGACAGGCATTTACAGCAGGAAAGGGTTTCTTGAAGAGGGCGGAAGAGAGCTGAAAAGGGTCGAAAGATACGGAAACCCCCTGTCTCTTGGGGTGATGGAAATAAGGCCGGCAGATCCGGGCTCCGTAACGTTTAAAAAAGAAAGGGATATGATAATTACTTACATATCTGAAGCTTTAAGCGGGAATATCCGAAAGACAGATATAATGGGAAGGTGTAAAGAAACGGCCTTCGCGGTTCTGTTTACGGAGACAGAAGCGGAAAAGGCGGAATTTACCGTGCAAAGGCTTTTGGATACCATTGAAAGGGACGGGCCTTCAGATTGTGAGTACCTTTGGGCGGTAAAAGAGCTAAAAGGCGGTAATATGGAGACCCAGTTAGATAAAGCATTGAGTGAAGCAGTCGTGAAGGAGAAAACTTCTGAGGGAACAGGAAAAAAGCTCGGCAAGTATCATCTGTCGGACATCCTAGAGTTTAATAAGAAAGGAAGAAATCATTTTTAATTATTTTCTGTAATCAAGCAATTTACCGCTGCATTTGGCTGTTTCTCCGTATTCGCATATCCTGGTTTTAGCTGTAACTGTTTTAATTGTTTCAAGCGTTTGATTCTGTGCTTTTTTTATGGACTTGACTATATCCTTGTCAAGGGCCAGTATCAGATCTATCATCCTGTTAATTTCTATCCTTTGGGCATCTGTACACCGTGAGATATTTACGCTTTCTTGACCTTCTTCCAGCTCCTTTAATTCCTCTATCAATGCGTCTTTTTTGGCTAGATGCAGGTTATAGGATTCCCAATCCTTCAGGCTGCTTAACAACTTTTCTCCTACGTTTAGAAGCCGCGTAAGAATTGACATTTTCTTTTGATAATAACCTGAGCGGATTTCAGTATGCATCATCTGGACCCTCCTGCCCGTGCAATGCGGTCAGCTTGTTTAAATGCGAGCTTCAGTTCATCCACAAGACCAAGCAATCGTTTCATGAGCTCCACATCTTTTTTTGAGTTCGCCGCAGTGAGATTTTCAATAAGAAACAGATACATGTCGTTTAGCTCAATAGAAATAGCCTGCTTCATATCTAAGGATGCGTTGAGCGTTTTAATGATTTTTTGTGCCTTCATTATGCAATTAAATGAATCTGCCGGCTTATTTTGCGCTTGAAATATGGCCATGCTTATCTGTTTTGAGGCTTCCTCAAACAGTTTGACAACCACCTCGCCGTTTGTCAGGGTTTGCAGTGTCTGTGATTTATATTGTTCATACAAGTTTGCTGTTTGCATAGCTGTTCTCCTTATCCTGTTAGTTGTTGTAGAATTGCATCAGCATGGCTCCCTGAATATCCAGCCTCTGCAGGGCTGCTTCCATTGCGGTAAACTTTCGCCAATGACGTGCCTCTTCTGCTGTAAGCCGCGCCTGCAGTTCCTCTATTCTCTTATTCGCATTTTTTATTTTATCAAAGATGCTGTTTTCCATATCTGATGTGGAGGCTTCTATTCCCGCCAAATCAATCAGCGTTCCCCTTTGATTTTTCGGACCTGTCCTTTTAATGGCACCCTGTATTATGTCGTTTAATTTATTTGCCAGTCCGCTTTCCTGGGCAGTAAACAGCTCGGCTATTTCGCTTCCCCTTGTTTTTAAAGCATCCGTTAATTTGGTTTCATTATCTATTTTAAGCTTGCCGTAATCCTGATATCCACCGGTTGATATGCCAAGGTCAAATAAATTTATTCCGCCTTTCTTTGCGTTTCCCATCATGGCGGAGCGGAGTTCAAATAGAAGGTTTCTAAGTATGGGATCATTTCTCAGCAATCCCGCCTTTGCTTTTTCTTCCCATTGCTCTACCTGCTTTTCAGTCATTTCGCTTTTTTGTTCCTCGGAAAGGGGCAGGTATTTAGGATCTGCCTTTTCAGATACGAGCCCGTTCATAAGATCAAGCAGGCAGTTGTAGTCCTCTATGAATTTTTTTATCGGATCTAGCAAAGCAGATGCATCCTGCTTTAATGTTATGACAGTGGGACCGTCGTCGGCTTTTATTTTTTCGAGCAGCTCTATGTTTACTCCATCGATTGTAATGTTGTTTGAGCTTCTAGTGATCTCCTTATTATTAACTGAAAGGACGGCATTTTTTCCATATTCCACGTGGGCTCCGCTTTCAGGGGTAAGCCCCAGCGTGAACAGGAGATTGCCCTGTTCCTCCTTGATGATTATATTATCGCCTGCCCCCGTTTCTTTTGCGGACAGAATGAATGTATCTGAAAGCGAGGAATAAGTCAGGCTTACTCCCGCATCGCTTGCTTCTATTTCTTTCATGATGTCGGATAAAGCTTTGCTTTTTTCAAATTCAAATGAAACGGAATTTATACTGAACTTAAAAGTTTCAACATCGTCAGGCTTAACAGAAAGGGATGTTTTTTCAATTGAAGAATAAAGGGATAGCCTGTTTGATTGATCGTTTGTAAAACCCAGCTTCCCTAATGTTTCCTCATCGCCCCCGACAGCCTTAATTGCAAGCAAAGAGCCGTCCGCAGACAATGCGAGCTGTCCGTTTTTCAAAGAGGCTTCTATTTTTCTGTCTTCGCTGTTTCTTACGCCGAAGGCTTTGTCAACCGCTGCCTGAAATGCATTTTCAAAACCTGTTTCACTTGGATCTGCGGCAGCCATTTGAATGAAGCTGCTGTCAAATGATACGGTTTTTAATCTCCCGTCCAGGGTGAGGCTGAAGGATTTGCCGCTTATTGATGAGATCA
>CAZHBR010000199.1:0-3080 GCA_964530755.1 uncultured Oscillospiraceae bacterium
GGCGGGAGACCAGGGCATAATGTTTGGATACGCGTGCGATGAAACGCCGGAGCTAATGCCTATGCCGATATCCTTATCCCATAAACTGGCGAAAAAACTGGCCGAGGTAAGAAAATCCGGGGAGCTTTCCTATTTAAGGCCTGACGGGAAGACTCAGGTTACAGTGGAATATGCGGGAGGCAGACCGGTCAGAGTTGATACGGTTCTGGTTTCTGCGCAGCACAGCCCTGAAATAGGCAAAGAGCAGATCAGGGAAGACATAATCAAGAAAGTAATTTTTCCTACTGTTCCATCCGGTCTTTTGGATGACAAAACCAGGTATTTTGTAAATCCTACGGGACGCTTTGTAATAGGAGGCCCCTGCGGTGATTCTGGCCTGACAGGCAGAAAGATCATCGTTGACACCTATGGAGGCTACGCAAGGCACGGCGGAGGCGCTTTTTCCGGTAAGGATTCTACGAAGGTGGATCGTTCCGCTGCATACTTCGCCCGCTATATCGCCAAGAATATAGTTGCCGCCGGGCTTGCCGGAAAGTGTGAATTAGGGCTTGCATATGCCATAGGTGTCGCAAAACCGGTATCGGTAATGGTTGAGACCTTTGGGACCGGCATTTTATCTGACGATGATCTTGCTAAGCTTGTAAAGGAGCATTTTGACATGAGGCCTGCTGCAATTATTCACGATCTCGAGCTGCAAAGACCTTCATTTCGCCAGGTATCAGTCTATGGACATTTCGGCAGAGACGATATCGACCTGTCCTGGGAAAGAATTGACAAAGCAGGAACTTTAAAGGAAGCTGCTTCGCACATGAAAAAGCGTGAAAAATAGCGTAAAGGTTTATTGACCGGCATAAAAAACTGATGTAAAATAATCGTTAAATTAAACTTTAATTGTGAGGTAGACAGATGGGTGTAAAGGTATCTAAATTCGGCGGAAGTTCCATGGCCGATGCCATACAGATAATGAAGGTAAAGAAAATAATTGAATCCGATCCGGGCAGGCGGTATATCGCAGTGTCGGCTCCCGGTAAAAGATATGAAGGGGACAATAAAATAACGGATCTTCTTTACCTTTGCAAAACCCATATAGATCACAATATAGGTTATGAGCAGGTGTTTCAGGTTATCTGCGATCGCTACCGTGCTATGGAGCTCAACCTGGGGATTTCCGTAGGGCTTGAAAAGGAATTTGAAGAGATTGACCGAAACCTTAAGGATGGGGTCGGCATAGATTACATAGTCAGCAGGGGCGAATATCTGACTGCATTGATAATGGCGGTTTACCTAGACTATGATTTTGTAGACCCAAAGGACCTTATATGCTTTGATGCCCGCGGCAGGTTTTTGGACGAAATGACAGATAAAAAACTAAAAGTAGAGCTCAAAAGGCATGAAAAGGCTGTCATACCGGGTTTTTACGGGAGCACGGAAAACGGCAATATAAAGACTTTTTCCAGGGGAGGCTCCGATATTACCGGTGCCTTGATTGCCAGGGCCGTTAATGCCGATGTGTATGAAAACTGGACCGATGTTTCCGGATTTCTTGTGGCTGACCCAAGGGTTGTTAAGAACCCGAGGCCTATTGAAACAATTTCCTATATGGAACTTCGCGAACTGTCCTATATGGGGGCATCGGTTATGCATGAAGATGCAATTTACCCGGTTCGGGTGAGCAATATCCCCATAAACATTAGAAACACGAATGAACCCGATCACCCCGGAACAACGATCGTGTCGGATGTAGACGGAGAGGATCCCGATAAAATAATAACCGGCATAGCCGGAAGCAAGGATTTTATCGTTATAGGGATTTACAAGAATATGATGTCGGCAGAACCCGGTTTCGTGCGCCGCTGTCTGAGTATTCTTGAGGATTACGGTACACCGGTTGAGCATCTGCCAAGCGGTATTGATACAATCTCTCTTGTTATTTCAAAGAAAAAAATCAACGGGAAGCTGGAGGATATACTGGAGGAGATGGACAGACGTCTCTTGCCAGATAATATAGACGTTTACGAGGATATGGCGCTCATAGCCACCGTCGGAAGAGGCATGAACAAAAGACTTGGTGTATCCGCCACCTTATTCAGTGCTCTTTATGAAGCAGGGGTTAACGTGCGCCTTATAGATCAGGGATCAAGCGAGATGAACATCATAGTAGGTGTAAAAAACACTGATTTCGAAAAGGCGATTCGGGCGATTTATAATGCCTTCATAGTGTTTGAGGAAGATCAGGACTGACGTTATCAGGCCTTCCTTGGCAATTCTTTTTCATAATTTATGTTGTAATCTGAAACAGATGTAAAGCAAGAAGAGTATTTTGCGCTTATTTAATTATCATGTTATAATTTAAAGTCTGCTAAACGAGTTAAAAGTTGCGGAGAAGCTTGATTATTCAGGCGTATCCGCATAAAATATGAGTGAAATAACAAAAAGAAGCCTAAGACGGGAAGGACAGATATATGGGGTTTTTGGAAAAGGTTTTCGGTGATCTCAATGCAAAGGAAATAAAGAAGCTTGGGAGGATTGCCGATCAAATTGAGGCTTTTGAGCCTGCTATGGAGAGTAAATCCGATGAAGAGCTGGCCTCTATGACGATCGTATTTAAGGAGAAGCTGGCTGAAGGAAAGACATTAGATGATATTCTTCCTGAGGCGTTTGCTGTTGTCAGGGAGGTTGCCAGCCGGGTACTTTCCATGAAGCATTTCAGAGTGCAGCTGATCGGCGGCATTGTGCTGCACCAGGGGAGAATAGCGGAGATGAAGACGGGGGAGGGAAAGACCCTCGTAGCGACCCTTCCTGCCTACCTCAACGCCTTAGAGGAAAAAGGGGTCCATGTGGTTACCGTAAATGACTATCTTGCAAAGCGTGATATGGAATGGATGGGGCAGATATACAGCTTCCTCGGGCTTACTGTAGGCTGTGTAATTCACGGAGTGACGGGATCTGAGCGCAAGGCTGCTTATGAGGCCGATATTACCTACGGTACGAATAATGAGTTCGGATTTGACTACCTAAGGGACAACATGGTCATATATGAAGAGGATATGATGCAGAGGGATCTTAATTTTGCGATCGTC
>CAZHBR010000200.1:0-3063 GCA_964530755.1 uncultured Oscillospiraceae bacterium
AGCGGGTTTTCCGGGAGAGACCGATGAAGATGTATTAAAAAGTGTTAAAATGATACGCCGGTGCGAATTTCAAAAGGTGCACGTTTTTCCCTATTCCTTGAGGAAAGGGACTAAAGCAGCCGCAATGGAGGGCCAGCATCCTATGCATGTAAAAAAGCTTCGCTGTGCCCATTTGATAAAGGAATCGGAATCGGTCTCTTTGAAAGTGCTTAAGAAAAACCTTGGCAAAACCCGCGTAACGCTGTTTGAAGAATACGATAACAGCACAGGATGCGTGTCGGGATACAGCGATAATTATATCAGGGTCTATTGCGATGTATCGTGCAAGGAAGCAAAGCATTTGATAAATCAATTCGTGCCGGTTACTTTTGAAAAGTTGTTTTTAGAAGGGATAAAGGGGACAGCATGTATCACAATGTAATCATAAAAAGATTTGCCCTTATCGGAGCATGCATACTGATAGGAGTATCAGCATTTGGCTGCCAGGACAAAAATTCAACAGCCCACGGGGACGCATATACCTTTCCGGAAGAAGAAGAATCATCGTCGGGGCTTGCAGATTTTACATGTCTTGACTTATACGGAGAAACAGTCGATCAGAGCATATTCGAAAATTATGAGATTACCCTGGTAAATGTATGGGGGACATTTTGCGGGCCCTGTCTTGAAGAAATGCCGGATCTTGGCAGAATAAAACGAGAATACGAGGAAAGAAACGTGAATGTGGTCGGCGTTATAGCGGATTTAAAGCTTCATAACGGCAGTCTGGATATGAACCAGATAGAAAAAGCAAAAAAAATCGTGGCGGAAACACAGGCTGATTATGTGCATCTGGTTCCCTCAAACAATCTTGAAAAAGGATTGTTGAAAGATGTCGTATATATTCCTCATACGGTATTTGTAGACAGTGAAGGAAAAATTATCGGTGATGAATATGTCGGCAGCAGGAGTAAAGAAAAATGGATGATAATTATCGAAGAATTGCTTTAGTGCCGATGCTTCTTCTTGCGGCGGGTGCAATTTTAGCTGCAGCCGGGATTGTAAGAGGCGAAGCCTTTGCAGTATTTACGAAGGCCGTACGTGTTTGTCTGGAGTGTATAGGCATTGGTTAAGATAATCAGATCGATAAAGGGCAGGCTTCGTCTTTATGTGCAGATCGTTTTCTCTTCAATTACAAACGGTTACATAACAGGCTATTTTAATGCAAGAATTTATAAAGGAGCGTTAAAAGCTGTATGCGTGCCGGGTTTGTCTTGTTATTCATGTCCCGGGGCCTTCGGCGCATGTCCCTTAGGTTCGTTTCAAACAATGCTCGGAAGCAGAGAATTCCGTTTTCCTCTCTATGTTACAGGTATTTTGGTTATGGCAGGGGCTTTATTCGGTCGGTTTGTTTGCGGATGGCTATGCCCTTTTGGATTAGTCCAGGACCTCCTTTACAAGCTTCCCTTTGTCAAAAAAATTAAAAGACTGCCAGGAGATAAGATCTTGAGAATGCTTAAATACGCAATCCTTATCGGTTTTGTAATATTTTTCCCGCTTTTCATCACGGATATTGCAGGACAAGGCCAAGCCGGATTCTGCAAGTGGATATGCCCTTCGGGGGCCCTTATGGCAGCTTGGCCACTTTATCTTGGCAGCGAACTGATACGCGATGCAGCCGGGCAGCTCTTCGCTTGGAAGAGCATGATTTTGGCGGCGCTATTGATTCTGTCCATCACCGTTTACAGGCCGTTTTGCAGTTATTTTTGCCCTTTAGGAGCTATTTACGGCTTTTTTAACCCGGTTGCGCTTTATCGAATGCGCGTAAATAAGAGGCTGTGCATTAAATGCGGAATCTGTGAATCTGTTTGCAAATTTTCCATTCCGGTATATGATGCTCCAAACAGCAAAGAATGCATAAGATGCGGGGAATGCATAGAGGCTTGTCCTGTTGGCGCAATTGAAAAAAGGATTGCACGAACACGATAAAGCATGTATTATATAAGGTACATCGGCAAAATTATGGAGGGAATAAATGGAGGATTGTATATTCTGCAAGATTGTCAACAAAGAAATCCCTGCCAAAATTGTATATGAAGATGATGTTATTCTTGCTTTTAACGATTTGGCTCCCCAGGCACCTGTTCATGTTCTGATCATTACAAAGACTCATATCGATTCTCTTGATCAAGTCGCATTGGACAACATGGAAGAGCTCGGATGGCTGCTTACAAAAGTTAAGGACATAGCTTCGATGCTGGATTTGGAGAACGGGTACAGGCTTGTGTGCAATTGCGGGGAGGATGGAATGCAGACAGTAAATCATTTACATTTCCATCTTTTAGGGAAAAGAAAAATGTTATGGCCTCCCGGATGAGGTTATTTAACTTGTAATTAATGCTTGATTGCATGCGAATTGGTGTGTATAATTGTTATGTTGCAGACTATGCCGTTTAAGTGACAACGCAGCATTATCCTTGAATATGGAGGGGGTGAAAAAAATATGGCACAAGTAGTAGTTCGTGAAGGCGAAAATCTGGAAAGCGCTCTTAAGCGATTTAAGCGATCCTGTGCAAGAGACGGAGTTATGTCTGAGCTCAGGAAAAGGGAACATTATGAAAAGCCCAGCGTGAGAAGGAAAAAGAAGTCAGAAGCTGCCAGGAAAAAGGCAAAAAAATATTAGGCCTTAACCCCCTTAACAATTAGGATGAACGGCCCTAGTTAGTCTGTAAGCTGCAAGTTCATGGATAACCCGGATTTTCCGGGTTATTTTTTCGTGTGCGCCCGGCATGAGTGCAATCTAACGGGTGCAAGTCCCGAATCCGCCCGGTAGAGGGAAGGATATAGCTAAACACCAAGGGTGTCCATCGCGAGGACCGAAGTGCTAAACCCCATTCTTCGAGGATGGATGAGCTACATTGGTAAATTCAACCGCTTTGCAATGAAACGTGCGCTCGACTGTGTACAGAGACGGCTGATAAAGTGGGCAATGTGCAAGTACAAGAATTTTCGTGGACACAGACGCAGAGCCGAAGAGTGGCTTAAGCAAGTAAGGAAAAGGGAACCCAAAATGTCCGCACATTG
>CAZHBR010000201.1:0-3046 GCA_964530755.1 uncultured Oscillospiraceae bacterium
GTGATCATATATATCAGTCAGAAAGAGGCGGAATCCTATCATGCTGTATTTGACCCAGAGGACATTAGGAAGGAATTCGGCATAGCCTACGAGGATGAGAATATCCTGATAGCGGAAAAACCCTTCGGGCTGTTGACACATGGTGCGGAAGCTGAGCACAAAAATACTTTGGCTAATCAGGTTGTCAATTATTTAATAGAAAAAGGGGCTTATCAGCCGGCTTTGGAAAAAACCTTTACCCCCTCTCCCGCTAATCGCCTTGATCGAAATACTACGGGGCTTGTAATGTTTGGAAAAACCTACGAAGCCTTAAAAAGTCTTAATTTGATGCTTCGGGAGGGCGGTTATATACGCAGATACTATATGGCTGCAGTTTCAGGACAGCTTGAAAAGCCGCTCAATATAAAAAGCAGGTTAAAAAAGCTGGCGGATGAAAACCGCATGCTGAATTGCCGAAATGGTGAGGAAGGCATGCTATCGGAGACTGTTGCAGTTCCGCATAAAATCGGCGATGATTTTACTTTAGTTGAGGCAGAGCTTATAACCGGCAGGCCGCATCAGATAAGAATTCATTTGGCCGAGTCGGGTTACCCGATTATAGGGGATAGAAAATATGGGGATCAGAACGTTAACGAACGAATGAAACAACGGTTTTCATTGAATGCACAGTTTCTTCACGCTTACCGCCTCTATTTTACAAACAGTGTAAAGCCCTTAGAATATATGAAGGGCAAAGAAATTATTTGTCCTTTGCCCCTGTTACTTACAAGGATAGAAAGGGCTTTGTTTCAAGGAGAAGCGACGCATGGCTCAAAGGAAAAGGGATAGCAGATCTTTTCGTGAGAGGTATAGAATATATATTGCTGCAGGAATAACGGCATGGGTTCTTTTCATGTTCATTCATCCGGTATCTGTAAAGGATGCGGCAATGTTCCCGCTACTAAATGATGGACAAATAGTTATCGTATCAAAAGAAAATTTTAAATCGAAATCTCCTCCTTTATATTCCGTAGTGAATTTTCGGCGGGGGTTTACCGGCGAGGCGGATATGGGTAAAAATGCAGTACGCCGCGTTGTCGGGGTATCGGGAGATACGATGGAAATAAGAAATGGTGTATGCTACCGCAACGGAGAAAGGCTGCCTTCTCCTTATGATGTATGCCAAAAAACAGATAGCCTTGCCCCGATAACCCTGGGGCCCGGAGAAGTTTTCGTATTAGGGGATAACAGGGATCAAAGCGTAGACAGCAGGACAGCGGCGCCGCTTCTTATGAAAGATATAAGGGGGATATGCAGCTTTGTTGTATGGCCTTTGAATGAATGGGGAAGGATAGAAAAAGTCAGGATAGGAGAGCAACAGGAATCATGAAAGAGTGGATAAAGGAAATCGCCATCGCGGTGGCGCTGGGATTTTTAATTCTTCAGCTTGTCAAACCGACTATTGTGAAAGAGCATTCAATGAAGCCATCTTTAAATGAAAATGACTACATATTTTTAAGCAAACAGTCTTATCGATTTCATGATCCTGAATACAGGGACATTATAGTTTTTCATTCAGATTTGCTTCAGGCAAACGGCCGTGAAAAGCTTCTGATTAAAAGAGTAATAGGCATACCCGGGGATACGATTTCAATCTCCGGCGGTACGGTGTATAAAAACGGAAAGGCCTTGTCCGAACCTTATATACTGGAAGATTTCACGATGTCCGAAATGGAAGAGATTACGGTTCCGGAGGGGAAGCTGTTCGTGCTTGGGGATAATCGCCAAAACAGCATCGACAGCAGGGATGGTGCCGTAGGTCTGGTTGACGAAAATCAGATCGTGGGCAAAGCCGTTTTCCGTCTTTATCCCTTTGATGAAATAGGGCGCGTTAAATGATAGGAGAAAAGGCGATGATGAAAACTGTAATAGGATATGCAAAGACTGTAATGCTTGCTGTTATCATCGCCTTTATAGTTACCAGTTTTGTAAAACCCACCGTTGTTAAAGGCACATCTATGTATCCTTCTATTAAGCCCGACAGCTATTTAATAGTTAACAAGATACCTTATTTGATGGATGTTCCAGATTATGGTGACATTATAGTTTTTAATACTAATATCTTTTCGGAGGAGAGTGAAGGAAAAAACCTCATTAAACGGGTCATCGGTATCGGCGGAGATACTATTGAAATCAGGGACGGCACTGTTTATCGAAACGGCAAGGCCCTCGTCGAGGAATACATCAACGGGAAAAGCACTCCGGGCGATATGGACAAGGTGGTTGTTTCGGAAAACTGTGTTTTCGTAATGGGGGACAATCGGGAGGTCAGCCTTGACAGCAGGGATGAGGCCTTAGGCGAGATTCTGCTTCGTGATATAATCGGTCGGGTCGATTTGCGGCTATATCCGTTTAATGAGATCGGAGTGATTAAATGAGACAAAAAAAAATGATAGCAAATAATAAAAAGGCCCGGCATGATTACTTTATCGAGGAAGTTTATGAAGCCGGCCTTGTGTTGACCGGTACAGAGATAAAATCCATACGCATGGGCAGGGTTAATCTTAAAGACAGCTACGCCAAGCCGGAAAAGGGTGAGCTTTACGTATACGGTATGCACATCAGTCCGTATGATCAGGGGAATCGCTTCAATGTGGATCCTGTACGGCCCAGAAAGCTGCTTTTGCATAAACGGGAGATTCGTAAACTTATAGGGTATACTACGCTAAAGGGTATGACGCTTATCCCGCTCAATCTTTACATCAATGAAAAGGGGATAGCTAAGATAGAATTGGCAACGGCCCGTGGAAAAAAATTATACGATAAAAGGGAGGATATTTCAAGACGGGATGCAGATCGCAGAATGGATCAGGTCAGAAAAAAATCTCTACAAAGATGATGTCAGGCAATTTAACATAAATTTAATGTTACAAAAGCCGAAATTTACGGTATAATAGCGTTAGA
Source organism: uncultured Oscillospiraceae bacterium (assembly GCA_964530755.1). Lineage (GTDB taxonomy): Bacteria > Bacillota > Clostridia > Peptostreptococcales > Anaerovoracaceae > CAYRNC01. The sequence continues at coordinate 2,944 of CAZHBR010000201.1, forward strand.
AGATAACATACGGGGGTGTAAAGGTTTCGACGGGGGTGTGGAATCAGAATAAGCGAGCCGTAGTTTGCCAAGTCTACGTTAAAAATGGCACGTTAAATATAAA
>CAZHBR010000202.1:0-3001 GCA_964530755.1 uncultured Oscillospiraceae bacterium
CCTTCCTTCAGATTCCACCTCACGATGGACACCCTTGGTGTTCAGCTATATCCTTTCCATTACGCGGATTCGTGACTTTCACCCGTTAGATTGCGCCCACGCTGGGCGAACTAAAAACAGGCCGGCCCCGGATTGAGGCAGGCCTGAATTCCTTTTGCAACTATTTACGGTCGTGCTCACGGATTTCAACTCTGCGAATCTTCCCGCTGATGGTTTTGGGAAGCTCCTTTGCAAACTCTATTATTCTTGGATATTTGTAAGGGGCGGTTACCTTCCTCACATGATCTTGAAGCTCCCTCACAAGCTCTTCACTTCCGGAATAATTCGGCGCCAATATTATTGTAGCTTTTACTATTTGTCCCCTGTCAGGGTCGGGAACCGCTGTAATCGCGCATTCCATGACAGCAGGATGCTCTAATAGCGCGCTTTCTACCTCAAAAGGTCCGATTCTATATCCCGAGCTTTTTATTACATCATCGGCTCTTCCTACAAACCAGAAATATCCGTCTTCATCCTTCCATGCCATATCGCCTGTGTAATAAACATCATCATGCCACGCTTTTTTTGTCAGACCCTCATCCCTGTAATATCCCAGAAACATCCCCACGGGAATGCGTTTATCTGTTCGCACAACTATCTGCCCTTCTTCTCCCACTGCGCAGGAGTTCCCGTTCTCATCAAGGATATCTATGTCATAGCCTGGAGCGGGTTTTCCCATAGAACCGGGTCTCGGTTCCATGCCGATGAAATTTCCTATGGCTACTGTCATTTCCGTTTGTCCGTATATCTCCATTAGCTTAACGTCGGTGGCTTTCAGAAATTGATGGTACACCTCTGGATTCAGGGGTTCTCCGGCAATTGAGCAATATGTAAGGTGCTTCAAATCGTATTTTGAAAGATCCTCCTTGATAAAAAAACGATATATCGTCGGCGGGGCGCAAAATGTAGTCACTTTATATTTTGCAATCACTGAAATCATTTCCTTTGGAACAAACTTATCGTAGTCATAAACAAATACTGCACTTCCGCATATCCATTGCCCGTAAATTTTTCCCCAAACGGCTTTGGCCCAGCCGGTATCGGCAACAGTGAGATGCAGGCCGTCCTCTGTAACATTATGCCAGTACCTGGCGGTGGTAATATGCCCTAAGGGATAAGTGAAGCTATGCCTGGCCATCTTTGGCATTCCGGTCGTTCCCGAAGTGAAATATAATAAAGAGGTATCCTCGTTTTTTGTGGCTGCATCACCTGCAGGACGGGGGAAAACTGAGGATTCGGCTCCGGTATCCGAATCAAAATCGTGCCATCCTTCCCTTTTTCCTCCAACAACAGCCAGCAGCTTCAGGGAGGGCGATTCGCTGATCGATTCCTCTACATGCTCAAGCACCTCACTTTCAGATACTGCCACGATCATTTTTATATCCGCCGCATTATTGCGATATATTATATCTTTTGTTGTAAGCAAATGGGTTGCAGGTATGCAAATAGCACCTAATTTATGCAACGCCAGCAGACATAGCCAAAATTCATAGCGGCGCTTCAAAATCAGCATGACCGGATCACCCTTTTTAATGCCGAGCTTCTTAAAAAAATTGGCCGCTTTGTTGCTGTACTCTTTTATCTGCTGAAAAGTAAATATTGCTTTTTCTCCCTTATCATCACACCATACCATAGCAAGCTTGTCCGGAGTCTCATTTGCGATGACATCTGCCACATCGAAAGCATAATTAAAACCTTCAGGAATGTTAACCTGATAGTTTTCATAAAAATCCTCGTATGATCTAAATTCCGTACGGTCGATAAAACGCTCCAATAAACTCATAATAAAAATCCTCTTCCTTCTTATGAAATATAAATCAATTAATCGGTATTATTGAATGATCATAGCCAGCAGACGTGCGGGCTTGCTGTCCATAGCCTTCATCCCATGTGACAAACCGGAATCAAAATAAACTGAATCTCCCTCATTTAAGATAATTTCGTGTTCACCTATCTTGATCTTCACCCTGCCTTCAAGCATATAATTAAATTCCTGGCCGGGGTGACTGCTGTAAGCGAATTCCTCACAGGCAGCCTTTGGCTCGACCGTCACAAGAAAGGGCTCTCCTTTCTTGTTTATAAAATTATAGGCCAGGCTCAGATATTTATATTGCTTTTTCCGCTCTACCGTTACACCCTTACCCTTTCGAACCAATGCAAAGCTATGCAGTTTAGGTTCATTACCGGTAAGTATAGCCGTCAATTCCACATTGAATCTATTGGCAATTTCGTAAAGAAATCCAACAGGAATATCCGATGTTCCGCTTTCATATTCAGCATATTCGGAACTGGGCAGACCCAATTCTTTTGACAAGCTTTCCACAGACAGCCCTGAAATCTCCCTTAGATCCTTTATTCTTTGGGCAATTAATCTAATTTCTTCCGACACAGTGATCACCCTTTCATTGACACGGAGACGAAGGTTTCGCCCCGCTGTTTAGATTTTAATTAACTGTTTCTCATTCTAACATCATGTTTATACGTTGACAATCAATAATTGAAAGTCATCTGTTTACCAAAGCAAAAAGAATGGTGAAACCTCAGCACACCATTCCTTGAAAACATTTAATCGTTATCGTTTGGACCTGTACTCAAGAAGCATTTCCCTCAACCTGCTTGCATGCACGGCTTCATCTTCTGCAAAGATTTTAAAAGTTTCGGATATATCCTTTTCATCAATTTTTTTAGAATACATTTCATAATCCCTGACAAGCTCCTTAGAGTTTTCCCATGCGCGTAAAAGCCTGTCATACGTCGTAATTTCAATTTCATTTTTGGTAGCTTCCAATTCAAACCCTCCTATTTTAAATATATAGCCACCAATATTGTTTTCTTTTTGCAGTTAAATATTCTTTTGGGAGCAAAGCCTTATGCCAGGCAATTACAATATGTTCAATTTCGGGCATTTTTTCTATGCTCTTGATCGTTTCGGCATGAACCACGCCATAGCGAATTGAAAGCC
>CAZHBR010000203.1:0-2990 GCA_964530755.1 uncultured Oscillospiraceae bacterium
ACTGCGAAAATCATCAGCGAACAAGTAGATGATACATGTGCCATAAGCATTATTCCGTCAAAGGAATTAAGGGAAATGTCCTTAGGCAAGCTTGATGGAATGTATGTCAGCGAGTTTAGGAACGATTATCCTTCTGAATACGAATACAGGGGGAAAAACCTGTTGGAATATAAAATTGGAAATAAGAGTGAAAACTTTTATGATCTGCAGTATAGAGTTATGAAAAGGCTTAACCAGCTGGCTCTTGAAACCCCAGATGATATTTACATCGTAACACACGCGGGCGTGATCAAGGTCATTTTATCCAATCTGCTTGAAATGCCGCTGAATGAGGTTGTAAAAATGAAGATTGCCAATGGGCAGGTGATTGCGATTATGTGGGATCCTTGTGAACGAAGCCATATGCTATAGATCTACTTTAAATGATACGACCTTTCCTATGTACCTTATGGATTCCATATCATTTGCCGTGTAGATTTCATGGTTTTTGTCCTCGGGAATTAAAAGCACCTGATCCTTCGTAAAAAAAGTTCGCCTGAGGGCCGCGATATTGTAACTGCTTGGATAGAATGCGATGATATCTCTGTCCTTTAACAGATCTGTTCTCGTAGGCATAGCGTAGATTAAAGCGTGGGCAGGAATTAAAGGCTGCATCGAATTATCCGCCTGAAAGAAATTGATTACATTGCCCTTCGTATCCGCTTCGGTAGGCATGCCGGCAGACAGCATAATTTCTTTGACCAGGTCCGCCGAGCCCTCCGGATTATCCATACTTATAAAATCCGAGGACATATTTAATGCCGCTAAAACGTCGAGGTCGCGTATATAAGCATCCATTTCTTTTGTAAAGTCCTGTCCGCTCGCCTTGCATAAAGATGACAGCAGTGCCTTGTTAACTGTCGATGACGCCAGCATATACTCCTTAACCAGGGATGGGGCTTTCTCCATATAACCTAAGAAAACCAATTCTGCCTGCAGGTTTGATTCGCAGGCCTTTGATAACACCAATGATACTTCCTCCGTAGGAGGTGGCAGTTTACCATTTTTTAGCTGTGAAATGTAGGAGGGGGTTATAGATAAATTCAGATCTTTACAGCGCTTTGCAATCTGTCGCAGCGATAACTCGCTATCGGCAATGATTTTATTCAACATTTTTGCATAAGTCATTACATAATACTCCATAATTCACGTTAATTTTGTTATTAACTATAGCATTAAGCTTCAGGTAATGTCAATTGTTAATAACCATATATTTATTTACGGGCGAGATATATTATGTTAATATCAAAAAAGAGCAGACAGATAAAGGAACTAAGCGCATGAACAACGAACTGATTCATTTTAACTACGATGCAGCACTGCCTTATGCAAAGGAAGACTTTATTCACGCCTGCGGCTTGGGTAAAAAGAATCATCTTTATGAAGAGCTGATGAATGAGGCTTTGATGGTTCTGCGAAACGGAAGAGACGGCTTGAACCTTGCCGCTGTTGTGACTTCATTGGGAAAAGACGCTTTTTACGGCGATTCCATAACGATAAAAGACATATCTTTTAAGTGTACGGCCTTTGAACAGATTCCGAAGGAAAATCTCTTGGATATCTATGCATATCTGTTGACCGCAGGGTCATGCAGCTTTCCGAAACAAAATCTCATGGAGCAATATTATGCCGATTTATGGGGCAGCGCATTTTTGAAAAGCGCCGGGATACTTCTTCGCAATCATCTTGCAAGAGAGATTTCTCTACTTTATCCTCATTCTTATCTGTCTTTCTCTTTAGGCCCCGGTTCTTACGGAATGAAAGGAGAAAAACTTTTAGATATGGTTAAAACTTTGGACTCGGATCTGATCGGCGTATCCGCCGATGAAGATGGTAAAATAAAGCCGATCAAAAGCTCGGGGGGCTTTTTTGTCGCCGTATGCGACAAGTCGAAATTGCCTTCGGAAAAATGTAAAAACTGCATAGGCAGGGAAGAGGGTTGTATGTTTTGCGGGGGGAATAATCTCATACCAAAAAGAGAAGAGTGCCTTTTGCTGCTTAAACAGTATAAAACACCTGCCCACGTCGTAAGGCATTGTCATAAGGTAAATGAGGTTGCTTTGATAATTGCAAATGCACTTATAAAAAAGGGGTATGATATGAATCTTGATCTCCTTGAGGCCGCAGCCCTGCTTCACGATATAGCGAGAACTCATGAGAATCACGGAGCAAAAGGTGCGGAAATAGCTTTAAAACATGGTTTCTCCGAAGTGGCTGACTTAATAAAATGCCACATGTTTTATGTTACGGACCCGTTTAAAAAGGATATAACCGAGCAGGATATTTTGTGCCTGTCAGATCGAATGGTAAAAGAGGATAAATATGTGGGAATTGAAAAGCGCATGCAGGCAGTGCTTGACAAATATAAAGACGATCCGTTGGTGGTAAGTCGGATAAGACAGCGGATGAGAGAGAACATAAGATTCAGAAATAGAGTGGAACAGGTAATAGGAAAAGCGATGGATGAACTTCTAGGGTAAATTGTTCTTAACAGGGACCTCCCGTCATATGCTTTATAATCGACATGCAGGAGGTCTTTTCATGTCATCGGGAAGAGGCCGCTTTTCGAAACGGCGAAAAGGTAATTTCAAAGGAAAGCTTTTAAGGCAGGTTCTCATTTCTGCCCTTATTCTTTTATTCATCATAGCGATTAAGATGATGGATACAGCTATAACAAATAAAGTGCTGAAAGTAACACAGGCAAAGATCCTTGTAAATCATACAGGGGCGGATCTGGGAAACGGAATCAAATCGTCCTTTGGAAGGCTAAAGGACGGTACAATCACTATGGTTGCGGCAATTCACGACAATAGCCGCAGCATTGAATTTTCCGATCCGGCCGACGGAATTGGCAGCATTGCCGCCTCTGCAGGGGGTGACAATGCTATACGGTATGAAGCAAAAGAGGAACTCCAGGTATATGCGGCAGCCGGGGGAACTGTCGTCGAAAT
>CAZHBR010000204.1:0-2965 GCA_964530755.1 uncultured Oscillospiraceae bacterium
CTGCATTTAACAGTGAACAGGCCTCCGACGCTGAGGGTCAAAGGCGAGCTCGTACCCTGCGGCGAAGAAATTTTAAGACCGGAAGATACTGAAAAGATCTGTTACAGCCTGCTAAGCGATAATAAAAGGGCCGTGTTTGAAGAGAGAGGAGAAGTGGATTTCACCTGGTCTCTTCCCCAGACTAACAGATACAGGGTAAACGTCTACAGACAAAGGGGAAGCTGCGCAGCCGCGATGCGCATGATAAATACGAAGATACCTACGGTGGAATATTTGAACCTGCCTTCGATATTGAACACGATGGCCCTTAAACCCAGGGGTCTATTTTTAGTAACAGGTCCAACTGGTTCGGGAAAATCGACCACCCTGGCGGCGATGGTCGGACATATCAACAGCAAAAGGCAGTGCCATATCCTTACAATCGAAGATCCCATAGAGTATATGCATACCCATAATCAGTGTATGATAAATCAAAGAGAAGTGGGCTCCGACACGAAGACATTTGCAAATGCCTTAAGGTCGGCTCTGCGGGAAGACCCCGACGTTATCCTGGTTGGGGAGATGAGGGATCTGGAGACTATTTCTACCGCTTTGTCCGCGGCAGAAACAGGCCATTATGTGCTTTCTACGCTTCACACCAATACCTCCGCATTTACTATAGACCGGATCATCGATACTTTTCCGCCTCATCAGCAGCAGCAGATACGCACACAGCTTTCTACGACGCTGCAGGGTATAGTATGTCAGCAGCTTTTGAAAACTGCAGACGGAAAGCGCATCGTACCTGCGATGGAGGTTTTGATTATGAACGATGCCATTCGCAATCTGATCCGCGAAGGTAAAAATCATCAGATCGATACGGTGCTGCAGACGAACATCAAAAATGGAATGATGCCTATGGACTACAGCTTGGCACAGCTTGTAAGGTCTAAGACCGTGGCCTATACCGATGCGCATTCACGATGTATCGATCCGGAGATTTTTGAGCGTTATCTGACCTTGCTGTAACGGCAGCTTTGCATCTGTGCGCTGAAAAAGGTTTGAAAATCCAACCCCATTGGGGTATAATAATTTTATTGCTATTTGATGGGAGGACCTCTTGGATGAGAACCGGAATGGCAGTTTTGCTTATCATCGTTCTTTGTTTCGGAAGCCTTACCGGTTGCCGTAAAGACAGGGAAAAAATCGAATCGGATTTCGCAGTCATGTCATCCGCATCCGCTACGCCTGAACACATACTCTCCATGGCGGAATTTCTGGACGACAACATTGCCTTCGTAAAAGAAGAGGCGGCGGACCGGATGGTATCCGATTATGAAAAATATCTCCACCGCTACATTACCGAGACGAGGGAAGAGACCGGATTAGAGGCGCTTCGTCCCTACTTCGATCCTGTTACAAAAAGAATCGATCCCGAAAAGATAAAATGCGGTGACATGAGGGATTATTACGACAATCTGAGCAAAAGCCCGGTTCTGGCCGTTTATTATGAAGATAATCCCATACTGCTTGTGGATTATCAGAGGCTTCTTGAAAAGTACGGTGAATATATATCAGAGCCGCTTAAACAGCTGTATGAGGCCTATGCTGTTTCTATAGAAAACCCGATGACAGAGAACGCCGCCTTGAGGATCACTTATCAGGAGCTTTTAGAAAGGGCCGACAGAATTGAGAAGCTTCTTCGGGAATTTCCCGACAACCAATTAATAAAAACGGATGCACTATGGCTTTATGGCACCTATATCAATGCGATACTGATGGGCACGACAAACAGTCCCATATTTAACTGCTGCGGAAACGACAATACCTTCTCTGAAGATGCCAAAGACGCCTATATGGACTATATGAGGGCTAATACCGACGCTGTATTGACACACGTCCTGAAGGAGTATTTTTCTTATCTGGTAAGTATCGATTTCAGGCTTGATTTTAACGATAAGGTCATGAGCAAGGTTTTTTTCGATACCTGTGACTATCTGGTGTCGGAGGCGGAAAAGAAAGTTTTAAAATAGATGAACGATATCATCAAATTAGATCATTTGGTTTTTGAATATAAAAAAGAAGATAGCCTGATTCCTTCGCCAGCGGTAAACGATGTCTCTTTAAGCATAAAAAGGGGCAGCTTCACCGCTATAATAGGGCGAAACGGATCGGGCAAATCCACGTTGGCAAAGAATATAAATGCCTTGCTGCTTCCAAGCGGCGGGGCCGTTTACGTAAATGGATACGATACAAGAGACGAGTCGAAGATTTGGGATATAAGGCAAACGGCAGGTATGGTCTTTCAAAACCCTGACAATCAGCTCGTTTCTTCTATAGTAGAGGATGATGTGGCCTTTGGCCCCGAAAACCTCGGTATCGAGCCTGTAGAGATCCGAAAGAGGGTCGATATGGCTCTTCGGGCAGTGGATATGTACGATGAACGCAAAAAGGCCCCCCATCTGCTTTCCGGGGGGCAAAAGCAAAGGATCGCCATTGCGGGAGTCGTAGCTATGAAGCCCTTGTGCATCATATTCGATGAGCCTACGGCCATGCTTGACCCTCAGGGCAGGTTGGAGGTAATGAAGATAATTGAAAAGCTGAATAAAGAGGGGATCACCATACTTCTGATTACCCATTTTATGGATGAAGCGGCAAAGGCAGACAGGATCATCATAATGGATAAAGGGAAGATTGTGATGGACGGAATTCCCGAAAAGGTGTTTTGCCGGGAGGAGGAGCTTCGTAATCTGGGTCTTGATGTGCCTTTTTCCGTAGAGCTTGCAGGACGCTTAAGACGGAAAGGAATACCCGTACCGGAAAAAATCATCAACGAGGAAGATCTGGTGGAATATCTATGCCGATACAAGTGAAAAACCTTACACATATATACAGCGAAGGCATGCCATATGAGACCGTCGCTTTAAAGGATGTCAGCCTTCATATAGATGACGGGAGCTTTGTAGGGATAATCGGTCATACGTGA
>CAZHBR010000205.1:0-2919 GCA_964530755.1 uncultured Oscillospiraceae bacterium
TGCATCTTTTGGGAGGGCACCCTATTATCTTTATTACGATACAGAATCAAATGAAAGTGAATTTGCGGTTAACTCCGCGGCCTCAAGTGCCGGCGGTGCGGGAGTGAGGGCTGCCCAATCAATCGTGGATAACAAACCTGATGCGGTGATCACCGAAAGGTGCGGAGAAAATGCAGCTGAAGTTTTAAAAGCGGCAGGGATCAAAATATATAAGTCTAAGGACATTTCGATCAAGGAGAATATCGATGCCCTGGCAGAAGGAAAACTTGATCTGCTTGATGAAATTCATCCGGGACTCCATCTTCACGGGAGCAACAGGTCATGAGAATAGCTGTGCTTAGCGGAAAGGGCGGCACGGGTAAAACTCTGGTATCGGTCAATTTGGCGGCTGCGGCGGGAATGTCTGAATATGTGGATTGCGATGTCGAGGAACCTAACGGGCATCTGTTTTTCAAGCCTGAAAAAGTGAAAGAGGAAACAGTTGCGGTTAAGATTCCCCAGGTGGATAACAGCCTGTGCACAGGCTGCAGAAAATGCGTCGAATTTTGCCAATTCAATGCGCTTGCCCATATTAAAGACAAACTTATTATCTTCGACGAGGTTTGCCACTCCTGCGGCGGATGCGTTATCGTCTGCCCGCCTGGGGCGCTGACTGAAAAAGAGAAGCCGATAGGGAGGGTGCAGACGGGAATATCCCTTGGAGTTCGTGTATCCTCTGGCATATTGAATATCGGCGAGGCTTCGGGTATACCCGTGATAAACAGGCTTCTTGCAGGGATCGACGACAGCAAATGCACATTCATCGATTGCCCTCCAGGTAGCGCCTGCATCGTAATGGAAAGCATCAAGGATGCAGACTACTGCATCCTGGTTGCCGAGCCCACTTTATTTGGTGTTCATAACCTTAATATGGTATACGAACTTGTCAATCTGTTCGGCAGGCGTTACGGTGCGGTTTTGAACAAGTGTATGGAAGGCGCAAATCCGGCGGAGGAATTTTGCAAAGAAAAAAATATCGATATTTTAGCAAGAATTCCGTTTGATAAAAGGTTGGGCGAGATGAATTCAAATGCGGTGATCGTCGCCAGGGAGGACGAAGAATACAGGCGGGTTTTTAATTCTCTGCTTGAAAGGGTTATGAAAGAGGTGCAGCATGAAACAGCTTCTCATTCTTAGCGGAAAGGGCGGAACCGGGAAGACTACGATAGCCAGCGCATTTATCAGGATATCGGATGCCGGAGCCTATGCCGATTGCGATGTGGATGCGCCTAATCTGCACCTGATAGCGGGGCAAACCCAAGAACCTGTGATAAGAGATTATTACGGTCTTCCAAAAGCAGTCATCGATCCCGATTTATGCATTAAGTGCGATAAATGCAGACAGAACTGCAGGTTTGATGCTATATTGGTAAAAGATACGTACACGGTCGATCCCTTTGCATGCGAGGGATGTGGAGTCTGCGTCATCGTTTGCCCTGCAGAGGCGATATTTTTAAAACCTGCAGTTGCCGGAGAGTTGAAGCTCTATAAGGAAAAAGGGGCGGTTTTTTCTACCGCTATGCTTAAAATGGGCAGCGGCAATTCAGGACTGCTGGTAAGCGAGGTAAAAAAGCAGATGAAAACCGCAGCGGATGGCAGCGCAGAATTAGCCATTATCGACGGCTCACCCGGTATAGGTTGTCCCGTAATTGCATCCTTAAGCGGTGTGGATATGGTTTTGATTGTGACAGAACCTTCCATATCGGGTATAAGCGATATGGAGCGAATCATCAAAACTGCTGCGCATTTTAGAACAAAATCGGCGGTTTGCATAAATAAATACGATACGAATCTGAAGAATACCGAGCGGATTGAACAGTATTGCAGCGATCGAGGTCTGCCTCTTATAGGGAAAATACCATTTGACAAAGAAGCTATCAGGGCTGTTAACAATGGGCTTACAATAGTGGATATGGATTGTGTTTCGGGAACGGCGGTGAAGGAGATCTACAGCAATGCAATGGATCTGCTTTACGATGAAATCAAGGAGGAGGCATGATTGTAAAATCTTTGGTGGAAAATACGTCGATATCGGGAGAGTTAGGAAGCGAGCACGGTCTCAGTTTATACATAGAGACCGGGGATCACAAGCTCCTCTTTGATGTGGGAGCAAGTGAGCTGTTTCTTAAAAATGCCGAAAGACTCGGCGTTGATATCGCTGACGTGGATTTTTTGGTAATCTCACATGGTCACTACGACCATGGGGGAGGTCTAAAAACTTTTTTAAATGAAAATACAAAGGCCGAGGTGTTTGTTCATAACCTGGCCTTTCAAAAATACTACGCCGAAAGACAGGGAAACAGGCTTGAATACATAGGCCTTGAAGGAGTTTTGAAAAAAAACAGACGCTTAGTTTTGACATCAGACAGGTTTTTCATAAGCAAGGGTATCCAATTGTTTTCAAATGTATTGCAAAGAGAGGCTCTCCCCCGTGCAAACAAAGGCCTAATGATGGAACAAAATGGGGAAATGGTAAAGGATGTCTTTGCCCATGAGCAAAATCTCATCATAGAGGAGGACGGGAGCAACCTTCTTGTAACGGGTTGCGCCCATAACGGTATCGTCAATATTATTAAACACTTTCATGACATTAAGGGATTCATGCCCGATATCGTAATAGGGGGCTTTCACCTTTCAAGCCGCTCTCCTGATGCAGGCGAAAGCGATGAGGCCATAGACAATATAAGCAGAGTCCTGATGGATACAAAAGCAAAGTATTATACCTGTCATTGCACAGGCATCGAACCTTATAAACAGATGAAAGCTGTTATGGGTGATTATATCGATTATTTGCCGGGAGGCAGTATAATAGCAATCTAAAAATAAGGAGTTACATTATGAGTGAAAAATGCAATCAGAACTGCAGCAGTTGTTCGGAGA
>CAZHBR010000206.1:0-2919 GCA_964530755.1 uncultured Oscillospiraceae bacterium
GTCATTTTTGAAATTATCTATATCCAGCATGACTACAGAAAAAGTGTTTCCGGTTCGCTTTTTGCGCTCGATTTCCGCTTCCATTTTATCTATTATATATCTTCGGTTGTAAAGATCGGTGAGAGGATCGTGCCAGGATAAATAAATTATCCGCTCCTCTTCTCTTTTTTCCTCCGTTATGTCGCTTGCTATCAAAAGCCAGCCGGTGCTGTCGCTGTTTGAGCCTACGATTGAATTAATACTCCATTTGCATATTACAGGCTCCCCGTTCTTTGTTACGCTGGAGAATATGAGATGTCTTTTTTCAGGCCGCATCCCTTTGATCTCATCCTCTAATTCATCCCTTTGGATGTTCATTTGCAAAAGTTCGATTATATTTCTTCCTGTAGCTTCTTTTACACTGTAGCCGAAAATTCTTTTGGCTGCCGGATTCCATTCATCGATAAGAAAGCTTCTGTCGACCTCTATAGCGGCAAGAGGCATCAGTTTAAAATGTTTTTTCAATTTCATCTCGGAAAGCCTGAGCTCATTGAGCAAATTCAGTTTTTCCTGATTAGAGTTGTTGAATGCCCTCGCCAATTCCCGCAGCTCAAAAGATCCTATTACAGGAAAAGTAGCTACAGATTGTTCCCCCGATTGCCTCTTTATGGAATCGGTAAGCAGGATCACAGGTTTTATCGTGCTCCGATATGTATTATATAAAGCTGTAATCACACCCGCCACGAGCAAAAAAATGGCCGCTATAAAAAGGCCGGTGTTAATTCTCAGGTTATTTCTTTCGGAAAAAATTTCATTTTCGAAATATCTGTCGGCAGTAGCACGATATTTCTTATTGCTGTCTGCAAGCTCTTTTAAACGCTTGACATGTTCGAATCCGAATACCGAATCTATTGCATATTCGATTTTTTCTGAATCTGTGAGCCCGGCCTCGAAAGAATTTAAATTGACAGCGGCCGTTCTTTCATTTATCTCGATGTCCTTGAGATCCAGGGTTTCACAAACCAGCCTCATGGCTTTAGCTTCGGCTTGTATGAGAACATCTGATTTTTGTTTTGCAACAAAAAGATCCTCCGTCAGGTTTCCGCCTCCCGGAGTCGCATCTATGATTTTATTAAGCTCCCGCATTCCGTTTTCATAAACCTCAACCCCATACCAATAGGAATCCATGCATTCCGGATCTTTCGTGATCACAAAAGTCCTGGCCCGGGAAGTAAGGCAATCGGAGGCCAGCTCCACATCCCGGCAGGTCATTAAAAATTCGATTCGATCGCTTACAAGCTCTTCATATTCAGCATAGGAAAGAAAGCGATAATAGCCTGTCACAAGCATAAGCGATATGATTAAGATCATATACACCACAAAAAATTGGTTGATTCTTTGCTGTTTGATGTGACCCATAGAATTAACCCTCAGAATACAAACGACGTTTGTTAAAAAAGAATTTCCAGCAATTCTTCCCGGGATATACTTCCGAAATAGGGTGCGGTCTCCAGTTCTTTAAGAGTTTCTTTTACGGTTTTTTTGTCATACCTGAGCCCAGAAAGTCTGCGGGCAAAATCCTCCGCATCAAGCAAACTCAAAAAATCACCATAGAATTTACATCCCTGTATAAGGCCGTCTTTCACATGAATGAATACTCCAACCTTCCCGCCTGAAAAACGCTTTTCAAAACGATAATTAAACGGAGGAGATTCTCCATAGGTCCAATCCCAAGATGCAAATTTAGTTCTGGCCAGCTCAGAAACCCGTACAATATCTTCTTGTTTTAGTACAATTTCTTTTGACTTATAATCATCAGACAGCTCTTTTTGAAGGCATTTTTTAAAATCCTCTGCGCTCATGTCTTCTCCGAGGAACTCCCTGATATTTCCCACTCTGCTTCTTATTGATTTTATGCCTTTAGATTCAATTTTATCGGTCGATACATTTAAGGCCCGGGCCATATCGGCTATGTTAACATCGAACATCAAAGTTCCGTGCTGCATCAGTCTTTTTCGATAAAGCCTCTGTGCATTGCCGGATATTTTTTTATCATAGGCTACGATATCATTTCTGCCCATGGACATGGCCTCTACTCCAAGGCCTTTTAACACCCTCACCACAGGATCGGAAAAAATAGAAAAATCAGTGCCCTTATTCGGATCCACCCGGGATATGAAAGTGTAATTTAGATTCCCAAGATCTTGATATACCGCCCCGCCTCCGGAAATTCGCCTGACTACTTTTATACCCTTTTCTTCAATAAAGCTTTGGTTGATTTCTTCAAGGGCATTTTGATTCTTCCCTATTATTACCGACGGCTGATTCTGCCACAACAGGAAATAGTCCTCCTTGGGATCTACGTGCATGAGACAATATTCCTCCAATGCGATATTAAAGTAAGGATCTGTACTGTTGTTGATTATATATCTCATTTTTCAAGAAGCTGATAACGAAATATCAGCATATTTTTTCCTTTCCTTTCCTTAATGTCCGCCTTGAGTATTTTAGCTGTTTTCCCGCCGTTTACCGCTATTTGACTGTTTTCAGCGGCTTTGATGTATTCCTTCAGCCCTTCAACCTGTTTTGGATTGATTTCCTTTATGACGCCCCATGCGCCTGCAAGCACGCTTGCAGGATCTCAGGCGGCACACGCTTTTTCGCTTCTTTCCCTAAGCGAAGCGAAGATGGAATCCGCAAAGGCTTTTTTATAATTCCCGTCCGCTGCAAACATAATCCATCACCTCCCAATGATCATTTCCCGACGTATTTTTGCCATTTAAGAATCGGCCTTCTGGCGGCCGAAACCTCATCTATTCTGCCCACCGAAGCGGTGTGGGGGGCTTCTTTGAGCAGCTTAGGATATTTCTTCGCCTCGTCTGCTATACAGTTCATAGCGTCAATGAATTCATCTAGGGTTTCCTTGCTTTCCGTCTCCGT
>CAZHBR010000207.1:0-2908 GCA_964530755.1 uncultured Oscillospiraceae bacterium
GGTTCCTTCCATGATATATGACGTTTGCGAGGTGGATGAGCTTGTGTACAATAAAAAAAGGGCGGGTATTGTAATATCTCTTCAATCCATATCTGAATCAGCATCTAACGCCTTAGGCTTGCAAATTGTTGGCCTGTTATTGGCATTTGGCGGTTTTAATGCAGAGGCTGTCGTCCAGACAAAGAAGGCCTTAAGCTGGACGTCCAATTCTTTTTCCTTAATTCCGGCTGTTTTGATGCTGGTGTCGGCTTTTATGATTTTCTTATACCCTATTACAAAAAAGAATTTCAAGCAGGTTGTAGATGCGATAGAGCGCCGCGATGCAGGTCAAAGGATAGATCTTGAACCTTTCAAGAAATTAATCTGACCTTATCTGCTGTATGAAAGTTTTCTTCCATGGCTGTAAAATGAACGGGCATCCCCTATTTGTATCGCATCTATGCAGGCATCCTGCTCTGTTACGCAGAAGCCGCACAGCATTTCGATTCCGAAATCAAAGAGCAAAGGAGAGAGAGGAACGCTGGGGCCCATTAAAATTACACGAGAATTTTTTGCAAGCTGCAGAAGCCGGGGCAGCGTTTTGTTTGTGAAGGTCATTCCGGTGATGAATACGAAATCCTGATTCGGAAGCAGGAATTCTGCCGCCTGATCGGGATAGTCCAGGGGTCCTGGTTCCTTCTCTATGACAGATAGCCGGCAAAGATCGGAAAACAGGCTGACCGCAGATTTAAAATGTCCGATCAGAGCCACTTTTTTCCCTTTGACCAGATTTTGATAAGCCTTGAATGCATCTACATCGGGTTTAACCTTCGGTGAGAAAATAAGCTCGCTGTATCTGTTGTAATAGGCATTTACAGCCGCAAGGCCTATGCTCGCTTCTATCAGATTCCAGGACTTAACCAAGGACGCCACTTCTTTAAGGGAGCCTCTGCTTATCGTTTCCTTGAAGGTTTTTGGGCGGGTATCGCATTTAACGGTGCTGGCAAGTCCAATGTTATTTCCTGCCTGTACTAATGTGCGGTGAATCCCCGTCATATATCGATTCACTTTCAAATCATTTGGTATGCCTTCTATTAAAGCATCGTACAGTTTCCACATCGATAAAGCCTCCTGTCGGTTTATTGACTTATGTTCTTCTTTGTTATATCCTTTTTATTGAAGATCCCAGGATCTTAACGATTTGCGGGGCGATTTCATCCCGATTATCTTTAGAAACGGAAATGAGTTCGACTTTTCGATGCCTCTTGATTTGATTTAGCCACGGTACAGGTGATTCCTTTACCACTCCTATGATAGGAATGTCCGCTTCAAGGCATTGCAGAACTTCATCTTGAAAACTGTAGGCATTTTGTTCGATGAAGCCCAGCTCATCCATGCAAAGGAGGTTTTTAAAAGCCCTGCTCTTCTTAAGGATGGATACCCCAAGGGTATTGAATACCTTCGGGAAGGGATACGGAAATACGCTGCTTCTTTTGGCTACCTTGTTTTCCGTCTCATATTTCTTTTCCCCCCATGCAGGGGATATATAGATGTCTCTGTCCGTTCCCGGGCCGGGATAAGTGATAAAACCGCCAAGATGAATCGGGGTTGTCATGTCCAGCTCTTTTATAACGCTTTGAATTATAGTACTTTTTCCTGTGTTTGACGGCCCGTAAAGGAATATGTGCAACCTGGGTACCTCCTTAGTTAATTACTTTGAAAGGAATGCGATATGGAAGAACCGATAAGGTATTATATCAATATACGCCTGCTTCGCAAAGGGGATAATTTGAAAACATCCTTCGGCCTTGGTACGGCATGGCTCCTTAAGGGCATCGAGGAAACAGGGTCAATCAATAAATCCACTAAGGCTATGGGTATGGCCTATAGCAAAGCCTGGAGGGTTTTAGCCGCTGCCGAGGAGCAGCTCGGCTTTGCTTTGATCAATCGAAATGTTCCAAGCGGTTCAACCCTTACGGAAAAGGGGAAGCAATTTCTTACTTTATATGAAGAAATGCAACAGGCTGCGGCCGATGCAGTGAAAGATGTGCTCAGCAAGTCGAATTTCGATTTTTAATGCAGGCCTTTACCCTCATGCAATCAATGCACCGGGAGGCAGATATTTCTTTTTGTTTGATTCCTGTCTACAATAGTTACTATGTCCATCGGTATACCGTAAACACTTTCTAATGATTCATTTGTAAGTACCTCCAAGGGGTTGCCGAATCCGACAGAAAAACCTTCGGAAAGAAGCAAAACCTTGGTTGCAATTGTAAAAGGCTGGGAGGGACTGTGTGTGGTAAGTATAACGCTTTTTTTTTCGTTTACAGCAGTGGAAATTGCATCCATGATCAGTTGCTGATTGGAAAAATCCAAACTTGCTGTAGGCTCGTCCATGATAAGTATCTTTGTATCCTGGCATAGGGCTCTCGCCATAAGCACCAGCTGACGTTCGCCGCCTGAGATCTGAGTATAATGTTTGTCCGCCAGATGTAAGATTCTAAGCTTTTCAAGGGATTCATAGGCAAATTCTATGTCCTTTTTTGACGGACCTCTCCATCTGTCCAAATGGCAGGAACGGCCCATGGTCACCATCTCAATTATCGTATAGGGAAAGGGCATATAGTCGGATTGCGGTATGTAGGAAATGAGATGGGCTATCGTTTTTCTGTTCAATTTCTCCATATTTTGATTTTGAATCCATACCTGGCCGCTTTTTTTAGGCATGAATTTAAAAAGCAGTTTCAGCAGCGTGGATTTACCGCATCCGTTGGGACCGAGAACGCATAGAACATCACCTTCTTTTATTGAAAAGGTGATGTTGTTGACAACCTCCCTGCTGCCGTAGCCTCCTGTGAGGTTTTCTACCTTTAGCATATGCAAAATATTCACCTCTTGCGTTTAACTATCAATACTATAAAAAATGGTG
>CAZHBR010000208.1:0-1161 GCA_964530755.1 uncultured Oscillospiraceae bacterium
AACTTGAATACTATGATGATTGAAAAATCAAAGGCATATCCGCCCCTTTATCTGGATGAGTGGATTAAGAAAAAAATCAATTCACACGAACAAAAACTAACCAGGGCTGCGCTGGAAGCTTATCAATTGCAAAAGCTGTCGGATACGCTTAGGCTGGCAATGTGCAACAGCAGGTTCTATAAAGAGAAGTTAAAAGGACTGGATCTTAAAGCTTTTAAAACCTTGGATCGGATCGAATGCCTGCCTTTTACGACTGTAAAGGAGCTTTCGGTGCATTCAGAGGATATGATATGCGTTTCCAAGGGGGAGATCAGCCGCATTGTTTCCCTTTATACATCAGGTACAACCGGCCCTCAAAAAAGGGTATATTTCACGGAGGAAGATCAGGAGCTGACCATAGATTATTTTCATCACGGCATGCAAAATCTCGTTGACAGAAACGACAGGGTCTTGATCTTATTGCCTTGTAAAAGTCCAGGATCTGTAGGTGATTTGCTTCGGTCAGGACTTACAAGGCTTGGAGTGCACTCGGTTCCCTACGGTATAATGGATGGGCCTTTAGAGGTGCTAAAGGCGATTAAAAGCGGCGGGATCACGTCCATTGTCGGTAATCCTGATCAAATTCTGTGCGCAGCGTGCAAAGATCGGTCTTTGAAGGAGGATGATGAAACCATATATGGAGGCACGATCAAATCGGTGCTGCTGACGACTGATTATGTTTCAAGGATTACCTGTGAAATACTTGAAAAGATATGGAATTGCAAGGCATACGAGCATTATGGAATGACGGAAATGGGACTTGGCTGCGCTGTAAGCTGTCATATGAGGGACGGCTATCATCCAAGGGAAGGGGATCTTTACATAGAAATAATCGATCCAGATACCGGGAAAGCTCTTCCTGATGGTGAAACGGGTGAAATAGTATTTACTACCTTGACCCGTAAAGCCATGCCGTTTATCAGATACCGAACCGGTGATATCAGCCGTTTCCTTACATCTCCTTGTTCCTGCGGCAGCATCTTAAAACGTTTGGAAAAAGTACAAAAGAGGGCTTTAAAAAAAAGCTTCGTTTGAAAGCATCACTCAATTTATAGGTTCGATATGTAAAATCAGAACGGGGAAATATAAAGAATTCGATGCTCCGGCAAAAAATCCGGTCGG
>CAZHBR010000208.1:1171-2892 GCA_964530755.1 uncultured Oscillospiraceae bacterium
CGTTTACGCAATATTGTGTTAAATTCTTTTCAGTTGTTACTTACAAAACTAATTATACAAAGAAGGAGACTGTCATGAAACAAGTGAGAAAAACAGCCAGGGACATGCTTGATATTGGTGAATTTTTCGTAGCAGCTACAATAGTTGATACGTATGGATCCACGCCAAGATCTAAAGGAGCCGTTTTGCTTATGACTGAAAGCGGAAAAACATACGGTACTATAGGAGGCGGCTCTTTAGAAGCGATGGTAGAGAAAATTTGCAAAGAGACTTTCCGCACAAAAAAAAATCACATAATGCGCTTTCAATTGCATGAAGAGGATAAGCTTGATATGGATATGCGCTGCGGCGGAGATGCGGAGGTGAGATTCGAATATATAGATTCTGAATCTGCATTAGAAGATTTGTTTGGGCCTGTAAATGGTCCCACCGCCTATATATTTGGGGGCGGACATGTCGGAAAAGCCATAGAACCCCTGCTTCGCTATGTGGATTTTTCAACTGTGATTCTCGATGACAGAAAAGAATACGCAAGCAGGGAACGTTTCCCCGATGCGGAAAGGCTGGTCATTTTAGAAGACTATGAGCAATCCTTCAAGGGATTAAGCATAGACAGGAACAGTTACATCATAATTGTTACAAGAGGTCACAGAGGTGACTATCAGGTCCTTAAGAATGCACTGGAACATAAGCCTGCTTACATCGGAATGATAGGAAGCAAGACTAAGGTGTCGGAGATAATGGAGAAACTGCAGCAGGACGGTTTTTCCCGGGAACAGCTTGACAAAGTGTATTCTCCTATCGGGCTTCCGATCTTCGCTGAAACCCCTAAAGAAATTGGAGTAAGCATTGTGGCCGAGATTATAAAGGTGAGGGCCGGACATGGTAAATGAAGCGGCCGCAATAGTCCTTGCAGCGGGATATTCCTCCAGGATGGGTTCCTTTAAGCCCTTGCTTCCTTTGGGCGGAATTTCAGTTTTGGAACGTGTGCTTATTACCCTTAAGAAGGCGGAAATTGATCCTGTAGTGGTAGTGACGGGTCATCAAAGCGAAAGATTGCAATCTCTGATTTTAAAATACGGGGCTTTTGATTGCTTTAATCCCCGCTTTTCACAGGGGATGTTCTCTTCTATTAAAACCGGTGCTGCATGCCTTAAAAACCGGGGGTTTCAAGGTTTAGGATTTTTTTTGGTGCCTGTGGATTGTCCCCTTATATCATCGAAGGTGTATGATGCCATATTGGAGCACAGAAAAATTCATCCCTTAAAAATGATAGTCCCCTGCTATAGCGGAAAAAAAGGTCATCCCCTTTATCTTCCGCATCGCTATTTGGAGGAAATTCTGCAAAGCGACGGAAAGGGAGGAATGAAGCAAATTACCGACAGGGACAGGGGCGGACTCGTTCGTTTGGATGTACCTGAAGAACCGGTTGTCATGGATATGGACACTACAAAGGATTATCAGGAGCTACAGGATTATCTGATAAAAGGGGGCAGACGTCGGTCAAATATAAAAAGAAAAGTAATTCTCATCAGGCATGGCCAGATAAGGCAGCACAAAGAACCGATTCTGTTGGGGCAAACCGACGTGCCTTTAAGCGAAAAAGGAAGAAAACAGGCAAAAAAAGCCGGTGCGCTTTTGTTCGCATTGTATCCAGGTGTCAAGCGGATACATACAAGCGATCTGAAAAGGGCTTACGATACTGCGAAAATCATCAGCGA
>CAZHBR010000209.1:0-2843 GCA_964530755.1 uncultured Oscillospiraceae bacterium
CTCACCTCTGGGTTCCTGTGACAATGCCGCATAGTAGGTAACAACCTCGTATACACGGCCCTCGGTAATCCCCAGTTTTTTTGCCACTTTCCTGGCCGCCTGCTCACTTATATGATTATCTTTTGTTTTTGTCTGCAATTCCAGCAGGATAGGAAGCAAATTCGTTTCATCGTAATAATATTTCGAGCAAACCTCTTCAATATTATTCTCCATAAATTGATTCATTATGGCCCTCCTGTTTTTTTTTATGCACTTACAACGTGACAATTATATAATAAAACATTCTGAATGTAAAGAAAAACAACCATGATTTCGGCCCTAGCTCAAAAGCCCGTTCTGATTATTCTAAAATCTGCGCCGCGCATCATTTTGCCCTTTACGATCCCTCTTTTTAATATTATCTATGTATTATTTCATCGGTCCCAAAGGCAAAACCACCCTGCCGTAAAGCTCATTTAATACCTGTGCCATCGCTGTATAGATAGCAGAAAACCCGCAAACTATACCTTCATAACCTGCTATAGCTGTAATGGTTGAATTTCCTGTTGCATCGCCTAAAGCGAGCAGCAAAAATAGCAATGCCAAGGATGCGAATACAAATTGCAATGCACGGCTGATCCGCAGTGTGCCGATAAACATCGCAAATGTGAAAATCCCCCACATCAGCAAATAAATTGCCATCGCGGAGCAATCGGATACATCAGCCCAACCCAATTTCGGCATTGTCAACAAAGCGGCCAATGACAACCAAAACAAGCCGTAAGAAGTAAATGCCGTGGCACCAAAGGTATTATTTTTTTTCCATTCCATTATCCCTGCTATGACCTGTGCCAGGCCCCCGTAAAAAATCCCCATCGCAACTATCATAGAACAAAGGGGAATAAAACCTGCATTATGGATGTTTAGAAGAACTGTTGTCATACCAAATCCAAGCAATCCTAAAGGGGCCGGATTAGCGGTATTGTCTTTAATTACAATGTCAGAGATCGATTTTTGTAATGTACTTTGATTATCCATTTATTCTTTTAATCCTTTCACAATTTCCCATGACTACAACATGTAAAAATTATACAAAAGTATAGCGAATAAATCAAGCGTTTTACCTCTTAAGCCTCAAAATTCAAATAATTACGAAATTTATTTAACATTCTTAGCCATATATGAATAAAACACACCCCGCCGACAGAAACTAAACAAAAAGTTAAAGGAGAATAAATATGGCACAAAACAAACAGCAGGGCGGAATTTTAAGGCCTGATGAAATCGCAAGAGCACAAAATGAAATGAACCAGACCGGGAGTACCGGCGGAGCCGGTACTGTTACGCAGGGAGGTATGGTAAAACCAGGTGATAAAATCGAAGCCCAAAATGCAATAACCGGAACACAATCAGGGGGAATGGTCAAAGCTGGGGATAAAATCGAAGCCCAAAGCGAGATGTTCAAGCAAAGTTAATCACTACACAAACGTAATAAGAATAGCCAAAGAAGAGCTTGTCGATTTGACAGGCTCTTCTGAAACCCCGAAGGAATCTATTTTCGCCTGCCTTTGATTCTTCTCTTAGACGGCCTTCCCCACTCACCGGCTTTGAAATTATAAATAGGTTTAATTAAACGGTCAATTCTAACTGTATCTTCGACATTTGCAATTATTTCTTCCATAGGTTTATATGCCATAGGACATTCATCCAGAGTATCGTGTCCTACCGAGCTTGTAAATATGCCCTCCATTTCGTTTTTAAAAGCGGAAAGTGTAAAAGATTTTTGCGCTTTACGACGGCTCATAATCCTTCCAGCTCCATGCGGCGCGCTTTGATTCCAATCATCGTTACCAAGTCCAGTACAAATTAAACAACCATCCCTCATATTGATTGGTATAAGTAGATTCTGACCCGATTTAGCAGACACTGCACCCTTTCTAAGAATCATGTCCTTTAAATCGATATAGTTATGTACAGTTGTAAAGCTGGCATCTTCTACAAGACCAAAACCATCCAAAATAACTTTTTTTATGATTTGTCTGTTCAGATCTGCAAATCTTTGCATTAAACCCATATCATGCAAATAATCTTTCATCTTATTTGCTGTAAGGGGAGCTAAATCATAAGGAATTTCTGACTGATCGCGACCACCGATCTCCCGATAGGCCATTTTTTGATAATATTGTGCCACCTGAAGACCTAAATTACGGCTCCCGCTATGGATAATCAAGAAAAGATCCTCTCCATCTTTGCCTATCTCAATAAAATGATTGCCTCCTCCAAGAGTGCCCAGACTTTGGGCAGCCCTGCGAATATCAACATTCTTTATGCATCGCAGCCTGCTTAGATCAAATCGCTCATGATCCTTATGAGGACGATCCCTTACTTCACGGCCAGAGGGAATGTTTTGTCTGATAAAACTATCTAGTTTAGGCAAATTCAACCGCTTATTTGCCAACTTAACAGTCTCCATGCCGCAGCCGATGTCAACCCCCACCAAGTTTGGAACCACATAATCACCTATGGTCATTGTGGTACCTATAGTGCAACCCTTTCCCGCATGAACATCAGGCATTACCCTGATTTTACTGCCGGCCATATACGCTTGATTACAAAGTGTTTTTATTTGATCTTCAGCTGATGCTTCCAGATGATCGGTAAAGACTTGCGCATATGTAAATTTTCCTTTTATTTCAATCATGCATATCAATTGTTTGCCATATCATGCTTAACAAATTTCCTCCTTTAAAACTTTCAAAATTTATACACGTTTTAACATTCTACCTTCTCTATATATCTTTGTAGCAAAGTTCCAGTTGCCGCAAATACATTATACCATACATAAAGGAAAGCATTTACAAAGA
>CAZHBR010000210.1:0-2841 GCA_964530755.1 uncultured Oscillospiraceae bacterium
GTTTCATCTCTTCATGTTTCAGGATGAGACCCTCATGAAACGTTATGTCCGGGTACAGCGGATTTGTTTTTCTTTCACGTATATCGTAATATTCCCGCAGATTATTTCGTATGAAGCTTTCATTTCGTTTGATTATGTCATGGTTACCGTAGACAGAATAAAAACGGTTCGATTTATAAAACTGAGCGAGAAGCCAAAAAATCGGATTGTACACCTCGATTATATCTGACATCCTCTTATTTTCCCACAATTCGTCGCCGTCACCGAGCTCAATGTAAGTGTAGTTATGATAATTGTATTTGTTTAAGGCAGCAAAAAACAAGTTCTGGTTTCTTGCAAAATTATCTGCGTAGCCTCCGTCGCCCCGATGACAATCGCTCATGATAACGTATTTTGAATTGTCGTTGAAATATACTCTGTATGCATCCTCGTACGTTTTTGAGATTCGCTTGAAGGCATATTTCCTCCATATATCCATATGCTCAGGCCTCCTTCGCTGCTTGCTTGAAATTTATAGCCAAGCGATAAAGACCCGGTGCTTTTTCCCTGAGCGCTGCGATTTTTTCGGGGGTTCTTTCATATTCTTTCGTCAGCCTGAGATATTGATTGCACAGCAGCTGATTCTTTTTTTGTACGGTTTTTTCTATTATCGGTGTTCTGGAAACAGGCTGAGGCGAGAGAGGATAACTAAAATGAAACCATACAGTATTTCCTATCACCTTGATGTCCTGCTTCGCGTAGCCGATTTCATTCAAGCTTAAAACAAATGCGGTGCACATATCCCGGTTTAGCAGTGTAATCCTAACATCCATGGACAGCTCATCTGGGTTTGAGAATTCTCCCGGCAAAAAACCGGTCAGCCACCAGTGGCGGCCCCTCCTTGTAAAAAGAACCTTTCCATTTTTCTTGGCCTTGAATATCATGTAGAGCTGTTCTTCATCATCGGCGCATTTATAAAACATTTCTTTCCCGTTGTCTTGTGCATCATCTCTCAGGTAAATGCCGATCTCGCATCCCGTGGTAATACCGTATTGGCCTTTCCACAGCTCTATTAGCCATTTTTTACCACCATAATCAAAATGAACAGGCTCGCAGTCGATAATCATACCCATAGGCGCTGCAGCTTCGTCATAAATCCGGCTGTAGCCGAAGCCCTTCTGCCAGGCATCCTTTCGTGAATAAAAAATATCCTGTTTATAATCGTAGGCGTAGCCTGCATCATTAATGATCTGCTTCAAAGAAGCGTCGGAAAAGTTCCTGTTTCTTTTTAATTTATAGGCGATAATGATTAAAACGGCCGCTGCACAAAGTAAAAACGGTATCAATTCAGGTGTGGCGGTGTTCATGTGTTGCTCCTTCGTTCAAACACGGTCTTTTACCATCACTATATTCTTTGGGTGTAAATTGTGTTAAAGTATGGAAGGAACCGATTGCAATGCATATGGCCGTTACATTTTTGTCGAAAAAACTGTACGCCATCTGCCTGCATGCTGCAATATATGTTTAACAAAGAAGGCTTTAAGGTATTTAACGGGGGAGTTTATCATCGTTATACCCTATCCCGTGGATACGATAATCCATGCGATTGCAATATGGAAAAAACGGATGGGATGCTGATTAATTATTAACCAATAGGGTATAGTAATGTAATGCCTGGGCCGGCCTTTGATATAGCGGAAACGTTAAAAAATCAACAAGATCGTTAAATTAAAGACTCATTTTGGCCCTTGACAATGTAAACCTCTTTTGCGACAATGGTATAGATATTTTTATGAAGGAGATTGATATGGGTACAAAAATTGTAATCGTAGGA
Source organism: uncultured Oscillospiraceae bacterium (assembly GCA_964530755.1). GTDB lineage: Bacteria > Bacillota > Clostridia > Peptostreptococcales > Anaerovoracaceae > CAYRNC01. The sequence continues at coordinate 1,814 of CAZHBR010000210.1, forward strand.
GCAGGATATGCGGGAATTTTAACAGCTAAAAAGCTGGCAAAAAAATTCAAAAAAAATGACACTGTTACCGTTACAATAATTGACAAGAATCCTTATCATGCCATGCTTACAGAGCTTCATGAAGTTGCGGCAAACCGCGTTGATGAGGAAAGCATTCGAGTCAGCCTGAAAAAAGTATTTGCGGGACGAAAAGTTAATGTGGTCCTGGATACTATTACCTCGTTTGAATTTAATGACAAAAAAATCGTTGGGAAAAACGATGTATACGTATACGACTATTTGATCCTGGCGGCGGGATCGAAGCCGACATTTTTTGGAACGCCGGGGGCAGAGGAACATGCTTTTAAACTTTGGTCATATGATGACGCGATAGTTATAAGGCATCATATTTTAAATATTTTCAGAAGAGCATGTAAGGTTTCAGATCCAAAAGAGCGAAAGAAACTGCTTTCATTTTTTATCGTCGGTGCAGGTTTTACCGGGGTTGAAATGGCCGGGGAACTTGCAGAGTATGTGCCTATAATAACAGATAAATTCGAGATTGATCCCGATGAAGTATCGATAAATATAGTAGATATACTGGATCGGACTATTCCCAACCTGCCGCCTGAGCTTTCGGTGAAAGTCGAAAAACGATTGAGAAAAATGGGAGTGAATTGCATTCTTAAAACCGGTGTATGCGGTATAGGCCCTGATTATGTTGAATTGAAACAGGGGGATGTATGCACGCAGCATGATACATATACTGTCATCTGGGGAGCAGGAATAGAAAGCGCTGATATTACGGGGGAGGCGGCGAAGGTTCTTGAATCTGCGGCAAGAAACCGGATAAAGATCGATCCTTATCTTCGTTCTGTCGACAACAAGGATGTATTCGTCATCGGGGACAATATGCTTTACATTCCAAAGGGGGAGGAAAAACCCGTTCCGCAGGTTGTGGAAAACTGTGAGCACAGTGCTGCAACCTGCGCTTATAATCTCGCCTGTCTGATCGAGGGAAAAGGGGAGATGAAAGAATACAGGCCTTC